>DASWYM010000272.1:0-2449 GCA_036404975.1 Chitinophagaceae bacterium | reverse complement strand
CGAGCCATCGGCATCGCGCATCAGCAGGAAGCCTCCGTGTTCTTTATCAAAAGAGCGGGGAAACCAGAAAGGAACGGTGTCATTCAACAGTTGAGCGGAATAAAATTCATAAAGCTTTTGCAATTCTTCTTGAGTGTACATAACTATCCTTCCTTTATCGAATCGTTAGTTTAAATATAGAGGCAGGAAGCCCTGCTTCGTTGATCAAATTGGCATTGGTAAATGGCGCCCATCCATAGCGTACTTCCCTGATTCTTTCTTTACCGGTTAGGGTGATTACTACCTGGTCTTTTTGTATGATCGCCTTCACTTCGCTGGCTTCGCCTTTATCGTTGACCAGAGTAAAGCCGCGCAGGGCAGCGCCATCATTGGTCATTAGCTGGCTGCCGGTATAGCGGAAGCTTAGCACCAAATGATTGTTTACTTTTATCGCTTTTAGCGGCATTGGTCCGTAAGGAACGATGTTTTTATGCCCGTACGTGAAGTGCAGGGCCAGCCGCGCCAGCCGCTCACCCACTTCTTTTTTACGGCGCGGGTGCACATCAGCAGGATCACCCACATCGCTGCTTACTGCCATACCCGAGTTGGGAATGGTCTCCAGCAGTTGCAACTGGCTTTGACGGAAGTGTGGCCAGGCAGGACGGTTGAGGGAGGAGAGCTGCACATAGTAAAAGGGAAACTCATAGCCCCAGTGTTTGCGCCAGGATTTAACCAGGGCAGGGAAAACTGTCTCATGCAGTTCCACGTTGTGTGCGTTACTTTCACCCTGGTACCACAACACGCCCCTGATGGGGAAGCGGGTCAAAGACGCTATGCCTGCCTCAAAATTATAAGCCGGTTCAAAAGGATGCCGTTGTTTTGGAGCTGTACTGTTCTTAAGGTTGGTATCTGTCCTTTCCCGCACCCAGGGCATAATGAAATCAGACTGACGCCACCCGTACAATTCGTTGACTAGCACCGGGTGGTGTTCCATTGTGTAACGGTCGACCCATGACTCTGTGGTGGAGCCGCCCACCGCCACCTGGATGACGCCCACCGGTACCTGCAGTTGCTGGTGCAGGCGCTGGGCAAAATAATAGGCCACAGCGGAAAACGATTTGGCGGCAGAGGAATCACAGTGCTGCCAGGTACCAGAAAAGTACTGCAGCCGGTTCACCTTTTCTAAGGTCACAGAATCCCAGGCACGGTTATCGGTTTCAGCAATAGGTTCCCTGTTGAGCAACCGGATGGCAGGACTTTGCTCTGCCCGCACCATTTCAGCCTGGCTGTTGATAGCCGCCTGAAGCGGAAAGTCCATATTGGATTGACCGGAGCAAAGCCACACCTCTCCTATTAAGACATCTTCCAGCACAATGGTACGCCCTCTAGAGGCGATGGTGACTTTATACGGCCCACCGGCTTTATGGGCCGGAAATTCCAGTTTCCAGCGGCCATTTGCACCTGTCACCACTGTCTTGTTAAGACCATTGAAAGAAATGTGCACCTTTGCGCCGCTGTCTGCCGTGCCATAAAATGGAATGGGCCTATCCCTCTGCAACACCATGTGTGAGGAAAATACTGCAGGCAGTTGAAGCCCACCATAATCACCCGATATAGCCCCGTATACAGATTTAGCCATGATGGATGCTCCCACTTCGTTGGGGTGCAGCGCATCGGGAAACAGGTCCGGCCGGGAGTGCAGGGGTGTGTGAAAATCAATCAGCCCGGTTTTATTTGCTGCTGCAATCTGGGGGATCAATTCCTGTATCTGCCAGAACCAGTCGCGGGTACCGGAGCGGAAGCGTGGATGATCGTGAAAAATTGGTGTCATCTTGCTGATATAGATGATCACCTCCGGGTTGCCCTTCCTGAAGGTATCAATAAGCCAGGCATAGTTGGCAGCAAACTCATCGCGGTAGGCCGGCCAGTTGCGTGGATCAGTATCGTTAAGTCCCAGGTGAATGATGGCAATGTCTGGTACAAAGGTCAGCGCTTCTCTGAAAGCAGTTGTTTTAAAATAAGGATTGTGCCCTTTCCTGAGTAGGGTGGCGCCACTATGTCCAAAATTTCGGACTGTATACTTCCCGCCTAACAATTGCTGCAATACAGCAGGATAAGAAGTTGTTTCCCGATGTTTCAACCCAGCTCCAAAGGTAACCGAGTTGCCAATGCAGGCTACCTTAACAGGCGCCGGCAATGCCCAAACAAAACCGGTGGACATGGGCAGGATCGCCAGGAAGAAGCTTTTCAAAAAAGAAGACCCTACCATTTCTTCTATTTATTTGATGATCTCACTTATCGGCACACGGAGGAAATACAGGTCTCTTTCTCCCTCGTAAAGAATGCCTATAGTGTTGTCATCAATCAAGGTAAGGGCCGAATAGCCAAACGTACGCCGCGAATCGAGGAGGAGGTGGTGTTTCTCCGGCCACGATTCACCAAGGTCGAGACTGGCCTTGATGGTCATGTT
>DASWYM010000271.1:0-6205 GCA_036404975.1 Chitinophagaceae bacterium | reverse complement strand
TTCACGTGTTTCACATTACTCCGGCAAATGCCTGATCTGCTCGGGGAACCGGACCATATGAGCACTCAGCAGGGTGCGTATATAGCTGTTCTCCTTGTAGGGCTTGATGTATTCTTTAATAGCATCCTCGGTAATGTTGTCAAAGTCGCGGGGCAGGTAGCCCATGCCAAAGAAGCTTCCTTTGACCACCATAATGCAGGAAACCTCTTCTTCCGATAGTCCCTTGTCGAGCACCACGTAGGAAGGGCGTTTGGTCAGCGAGGCGATGGCCTGCAGCACCCGGTCGTTGTATGCCTCGGCGCTTTCCTTCATTTCGCAGGCACCGTGGCAATAACCCTCTACGATCCCCTGGCACTTATCGTTGTCGGTCTGCATAAAACAGAGCTTGGGGCAAAGGTTGAAGTCCGTCATCAGCTTGCGCACCACCCCGTGTCCGTCCACCTTGTAATGAAAGGTATAAATAGGATTGGAGTTCTTGCGCTTTTTTTCAATGGCCAGGCGCATATAGCTGTTCTGGTCCTGGTATACGAAGATCCCGAAAACATCTTCCGGCTTTTTCTGGGCCGAGTTGAAGGATGGCCACAAGCGCTTGATCTCCGTCGACTCCAGGATAGCTGCCATCAGCTCGGTTGCCGTCGACTGGTAGGAGATTGCATAAATGTTGCGCATAAAGTTCTGCTTCTGCCGGCTGTCGGAGTTGTTGCTGAAGTGACTGTTCACCCGGCTTTTAATGTTCTTGGCCTTGCCCACATACACGACGGCTCCCTTATTATCATGGAAGTAATACACCCCCGGGGTAGTCGGTAGCTGGTCGAAGTGCTCCTTAGGCACGTTGGGCGGCAGGGCCTGCTCCTTGGAGTTGCGCTTCAGGCTGGTGGCAATGGCTTCTTTGCTGTCGTTTTTCAACAGTAGCTTGAAAAGGGTCACCGTGGCTTCGGCATCGCCTCCGGCGCGGTGGCGGTTTTCCACCTCTATCCCCAGCGAATGACACAGGTTGCCCAGGCTGTAGGAGGGAAGGCCGGGAAAGATCTGCCGCGACAGGCGCACGGTGCAGAGCTTTTTGCTGTTCAGGGTGTAGCCGTAGAACTGCAGGTGGTTCTTGATAAAGGAATAGTCGAAATTGACGTTATGGGCCACAAAGATCTTGTCCTGCAGCAGGTGGTACACGTCGCGGGCCACCTCTTCAAAGCGGGGCGCATCCTGCACCATGTCGTTGTTGATGCCGGTAAAGGCCTGTATATAGCGGGGTATGTTCTGGTCGGGGTTGATGAGGGTCTCGAACTGCTCCACGACGGTTTCGCCATCAAATACCTGGATAGAGATCTCGATAATGCCATTATTGGCTGCATAACTTCCGGTAGTTTCAATATCCACGATGGCGTATAGCACGATCAACTATTTTTGAGGAGTGGGCAAAAAGAGTCCGAAGTTCTAAAAAAATTAGTAATGCAGCAATCTTTTGATAAACTTTTAATGTTCCGTAACAGGCTGGCGAAGGTCTATAAGCATATGGCAAAGGTGGCTGCAAAGGCGGGAATTACCTGCTACCGTATTTATGACCACGACCTGCCCGAGGCTCCCTTTATCATCGAGCGGTACGGGGATAAGCTCTATGTGTCGGAATACAAGCGCCGCCACGGCATGGATGACGAAGCGCACGATGCCTGGCTAGAGGCCTGTAAAGGCATCATGAGCGAGGTGATAGGAGTGGCCCCGGAAGACATCTATGTAAAACTCCGTAAGCGCAAGGAGGGTCGGGGTGACCAGTACCAGAAGGTAGACGAGCGCAAAAGCGAGTTTGTCGTTGGGGAAGGCGGGCTGCAGTTCCTGGTGAACCTGGGCGACTACCTCGATACGGGCCTGTTCCTCGATCACCGCCTTACCCGCGGCATGGTAAAGGAAGAGGCAGGGGGCAAAAGGGTACTGAACCTGTTTTGCTATACCGGCTCATTTTCGGTGTATGCCATTGACGGGGGCGCTTCAAAGGTCACCTCCGTCGACCTGTCCAAAACCTATCTTGCCTGGGCGGAACGGAACGTGGTGCTTAACTTCCCGGATTACCAAAACCACGAGGCTGTGCATGCCGACGTGCTCCAGTACCTAAAAGGGCTGCCGGAGGCTTCCTACGACCTTATCGTGATGGACCCGCCCACCTTTAGCAATAGCAAGCGCATGGAGGACTTCCTCGATATCCAGCGCGACCACGTTGCCCTGGTCAACGACTGCCTGCGGGCATTAGCCCCGGGAGGGGTGCTGTTCTTCAGTACCAACTTTACGAAGTTCCAGCTGGATGCTGCTGCCATCAGGGCATCCGCCATCAAAGACATTACGAGGGCCACTACACCGTTTGACTTTGCCGGTAAGCTGCAGCGGCAGTGTTTTAAAATAGCCAAATAAAAAAGCCGCCCCGGTGGGAGCGGCTTTGGGATATGAAAGGTTCGCCTGTTAATACACGTACGCCAGGGCTGTCCGGTCGTTGGCATTGAACGGGCGGTTCACACCGCTGCCGATGCAGGCCAGCATCCAGGAGGCGGCATCCGGACCAGTGGGGGTGCCGGGAATGTGAACGGCGCCTACACCGGTGGTTGATTGTCCTTCGTTGCCACCCGATCCGCAGCTATACGCACGGTTCATGTAATCGGTGTGGCGGAAGCCGATGCAGTGACCCATCTCGTGTGCCATGATCGTGGCAATGTAGTTCACATTGGTAGTGCCCGTGCCGGTGCTGTAGTGATAAGTGTTCATCTGGATGTTGTTGTACGGAGCACCCGAGCTGGTAGGGAAGCCGGCCGATCCAAGAGTGTTGCTCACCTGGTAGTAAGCCTGCACCGTAATGTGCTGGCCGGAAGTCACGCGCTGGAACTTGATCCGCAGGCTTTGCGCATTGTAGCGGCGGATCGCCTCATCGAGGGCATAGGAGAAAGCCGCCTGGTGGGCCGAAGAAGAGTTGCTCAGCGCTACCTTGATGGTAGGATAGTAACTTGGATTCACCAGGTTAAACGTCCGGTACTGCTCTTCCTGGGCGATCACCATGTTCGGTGACGTGGGGGTAGAAGCCAGGTCGGAGCTGGTGAGCAGGATATCACCTTCTACCAGGTAACCCCCTTCCACTTTCTGCAGGTTTTCGGTGGAAAAGCCCTTAGCCTTGATCTGGGCCATGATCTCCGGGGAGACTTCTTCGGGCTGAACCGATTCCTTTACATCTTTGGTGCAAGCAGTTAACAACAGGGTTGTGGCGCAAGCAATCGCCATGCTTTGAAGCATTGTTCTCATGTGTGTGTAATTGGTTTTTGTGGTTAAAAAAGTAGGATGAATTTAATAAGGGAAGGAATATGTTAAAGAAATATTAAGGCAACTGGGTTGCAATCAAATTAACTGTTTACCTGTCTATGAGAAAACCCTTAGGATGGGTACAAAAAACAAACCTTTTGATGGGTATATTTCCCTCTGTAGGGCATAAAAAAAGTCGCTGTTTCTTCAGCGACTCCTGTTCACCTTTTGCAGGTGCTATTAATACAAATAACCTAAAGCGACTTTATCGTTACTGTTGAATGGGCGGTTCACCCCGCTGCCGATACAGGCCAGCATCCAGGACCGTGCATCCGGCCCGGTAGGTGTTCCCGGAATATGCACGGCACCTATACCATTTTTAGCCTGCCCTTCGTTACCGCCCCATCCACAACTGTACGATCTTCTCATATAGTCGGTATGGCGGAAGCCGATGCAGTGACCCATCTCGTGAGCCATGATGGTAGCTATGTAGTTTACGTTAGTAGTGCCTGTGCTCGTATTGTAATGATAGGTGTTCATCTTCACCTGGTTGTACGGGTCTCCACTCTTGTTGGGAAAGCCGGCTGACCCCAGGACGTTGCTGGCCTCATAATAAGCCACCACGGTGATGTCGGGGCTTTGGGAAGTAGAGACTCTTAAAAACTCGATACTCAAGTTCTCTGCATTATACCTGCTTATAGCTTCGTTCAAAGCTGCCGAGAAAGCTGCTTCATGATCAGAAGAACTGTTGCTAAGCGCAATCCTGATGGTCGGATGATTTTTTACCAGGTTGAACGTATGGTACTGCTCCTCCTGGGCAATAACCATATTGGGCGAAGTGGGCGATGCCTTCAGGTCGGCAGCTGTCAATACTATGTCACCTTCCACCAGGTAGCCTTCCGCTATTTTCTGAATTCCGGTGGTGCCAAAGCCAAGGCGTTCGACCTGGGCCAGCTCGGAAGCAGAGATTTCCCCGGAAGGCGATTCTTTTACGTCTTTCGTGCAGGCAGTAAATAATAAGATAAAAAGGCCGCCAGGGGCCAGGGTGAGTAGCGTGCTTTTCATGGTTTAGTGTGGTTAAGGTAAATAATCGATTGACACTAAAAGTTACAAACCTTTGCCGGTACCCCCAAGATCAAAAAAGTATACCCTGTTGCATTTATTATCTGGATGCTCATAAAAAAGCCGTTGCGGGGCAACGGCTTTTTTAAAAGGAAAGAAATCAATTAATAAACATAGCTCAGAGCTGTCTTGTCGTTGGTATTGAACGGACGGTTTACGTTGCTGCCGATACAAGCCAGCATCCAGGAGTTGGGATCACCGGCTGTTGGCGTGCCCGGGATATGTACGGCACCTACACCATTGTTGGTCTGGCCTTCATTGGATCTTCTGCCACCGCAGCTATACGAACGATCCATATAGTCGGTGTGACGGAAGCCAATGCAATGGCCCAGTTCGTGTGCCATGATGGTGGCAATGTAGTTGGTGTTGGTAGTTCCCGTGCTGGTGCTGTAGTGATAGGTGTTCATCTTTACCTCATGGTAAGGATCGCCTGTAGAGGTTGGGAATCCTGCAGAACCCAGCGTGTTGCTTACTGCATAGTAAGCCACTACGGTGACGTCCTGCCCGGTAGTGACCCGCTGGAAAGTCACCTGGAGGCCTTCCGCATTGTAGCGGCGGATTGCCTCGTCCAGCGCTGCTGAGAAGGCCGGGTCATGCTGTGCCGAGCTGTTGTTCAGGGCCACTTTAATAACAGGGTGTTTAGTAATGCTCACCGTATTAAACGTGCGGTACTGCTCTTCCTGGGCAATGACCATGTTGGGAGAGGTAGCCTCTGCGCCTACCTGGCTGTGGGACAGGATAATGTCTCCTTCCACCAGGTAGCCCCCATCCACTTTCTGGATGCCATCAGTGCTAAAGCCCATACTGGAGATCTGGGCCAGGGTGGATTCGTCAACCACGTTCTCATTGGATTCTTTTACATCCTTAGTACAGGCTGTAAGGGTCAGGGCAGCCAAACATACGGCTGCAAACGAGCGTAAGCTGTTCTTCATGTGTGTTAAAAGGTTTAAGTGAAAAAATCTATAAGGCTGAATTTAGATATAAGATAAATTGCATTAACATTCTTTTAACGCAACATTGTTGCAGTCAAGTTTAGGAACTAAAGAAAATTAAGAGATAACCCTTAGCTCCTTGGCGGTAAAATTCAAACTAACAAATGCCTATATTGGTGCTTCCTATGCGACAAACCCTCTTCGTCCTGCTTTTCTTCGGATCGATCTCTTTAACGGTGAAAGCTCAAAAGGATACAGCACAACCTGCACCTGTTCTGTCTTCTTCGCTCCGGCTCCGCCTGGCACAGGGGACTGGAGAGGACAGCATTGACCTGCTGCTGAGCGGGGGAGATGCCAAGCTACTCAAAGGCTGGGGCGCACGCATTGTCCGGCAATACACCCCAGCGAATAGTTACCATATCCGTTTAAAGGCCAGCCGGGTGGCTGGCCTGGCAGAAGCGCGCGTTTTCCGCCTTGCCGACCTGTATACTCCACCCAAAGAGGAGCTGACCACCGGTAGCCTGGATATTGCCACCAATAAGGCGGCCTTTTCCCACCGCAGGTATCCGACCTTGCGAGGCGACAGCCTGCTTGCCTCGGTAAAGGAAAACCTGTTCGATACAGCCGATATAGATTATGCCGACCGCTGGCGGCGCACAGCTGAGCCCTCTGTGCTGGTTACGGCTCATGCGACCATTATGGCCACCACCATTGCAGGTGCCGCCAACTCGTCTCCCTATGCACAGGGAGTGGCGGACAGGAGCAGGGTCACTTCTGCTAATTTTGAATCGCTGCTGCCGGAGCCGGACGAGCTCTTCCGCGGCCATGGCATAACAGTGCAGAACCATTCCTATGGTACTGCCATTCAGAACTACTACGGG
>DASWYM010000270.1:0-8037 GCA_036404975.1 Chitinophagaceae bacterium | reverse complement strand
TGGAAGCGCCTCTCGTTAAAAACTTTTGAAAGGTTATGCAGCTATTTTTACAAGTTGCCGCTGCTGACGTTTTTCGCCCTGCGTTACTTCTTTAAAGTATGTACCTGGTCTATAATTGCTGCCCGATTGTAGCGTTTAAACCCGTTGAACCTTAAAGATTGAAAGCCATAACAGGGGCGGGTAGGAGGAAGTTGGGTTCAACTTCATAAAGGGTGTTCCTTTTTATTAGTGGGAATAGGGTGTACCTCTTGTTTTTTGATTCCTGAAGAAACGCAGTTTTGAAGTAAATTGATTTTGACGAAAGCTTTGCAGGAGGCGGAATTCAGCGAAGGTAAATTGAAGTATAAATACAAAAAAGCCCCGGACTTTCGTCCAGAGCCTTTAAAGCGTACCGAGGAGCAGACTTGAACTGCCGACCTTCGGGTTATGAATCCGATGCTCTAACCAGCTGAGCTACCTCGCCATCCCTTTAAGGGGTTGCAAAAATAAGACTTAGCCGTTGTTTGCAAAAAAGAATTTTCAGCCTTTCCCTAAAGAATAAAAAATAGGTGGTGAGGGATTGCTCCGTCACCACCTGGACTGTTTTCATGGCTGGATCCGCCAGTTATTTTGGTGCCGTTTCGAAGGCGGATACGTCATATGTTAGTGGCTGGCAAACTGTCCACCGCCGCCGGGCTCCATGCCTTCGCCCTGGGGCTGGGCATGCATGCTGGGCGTCATACCGGTAGCGCTGGTGCCTGCAGCGCCGTGCCTGGTTTCGATATATTCTTTAAAGTTCAGGATATCCTGGCGGATAACTTTTTCAGCCATAGGGTTCAACAGTTTGGCCACGCCCGATCCCAATTCGCCTGCCGGCGGATGGTAGGAGATCACTACCTCAATTTCAGTTCCCTGACCGTTAAGCGCGTCGTTGAACACCACTTTACCGGCGTTGTTGATCATGGAATTGGGTATCGACTGCCAACCGATCATAGAGCCGGGCTCTTCTTTTACGATCTCTGCATTCCACTTGATCTTGCCGATATTACCCGGAACCACTGCCTCCCAGTGCGAGTGCTTGGTGTCGATCTCGGTCACGGAAGTGAGGTGCTTCATGAACAGGGGCAAGTTCTCCAGCTTACGCCAGAAAGCGTATACCTCGTCCTTTGGCTTATTCACGATCATACTGGTGCGGATGTTTACGGCCTGCGTGTGGGAAACACCCTTGGTCTTGCCCATGCTGCTGTACACGGGGCAGTTGCCGGATACCCCGCGATATAATAACACACCACCCAGGGCTGCCTTTACCAGGCCGGTGAGGGGGTGCTTAAACAGGTTGTTCAATCCTGATGACAGGAGATAACCGCCTAAAGCCGCACTGAAAATGCGTTCGTTATTGCCTACGTTGATGATCCCGCTTTGGCCTTCATTGGGCTGAAACTCATTGTCAGCATGCCAGCTACCGTATTGCTCGTTTTGTGCCATAATCTAATGTTTGTTCCAATTGCTACTAAAATCTTGCTCAGCACAGGCATAGGGGAAACAGGTAAATAATTTAAACCTACAATTTGTTGATATATAATTGTTTATAAACAGTAATGCACTCCCCCGGGAGTGCATTACGACATCGTTTAGGCCGGAAAATGAGTAGGAATTTACCCATTAGCTTTAAGCCGCTTATACAACCACCTGGGGCTCAGCCTCGCGGGGTGTTTCCACCCGCCCGGGGTATTGCTGCAGGGCCGCTTCGAGGCAGTTCATGGCTTCGTTGAGATCGTGCAGGTTGAGCACATAGGCAAGGCGCACTTCGTTCTTTCCAAGGCCCTGGGTGCCGTAGAAACCGGTAGCGGGCGCCAGCATGACGGTCTTGCCGTTGTGGGCGAATGACTCGAGCAGCCACTGGCAGAACGTGTCGGCATCATCTATAGGCAGGCGGGCAATGGCATAGAAAGCACCGCCGGGCTTGGGACAGAACACGCCGGGCATGGCATTGAGACGGCGCACCAGCAGGTCGCGGCGGGCCTGGTATTCGGCCTTGGGGGCGTCGAAATAGTTGTCGGGCAGGTCCACGGCCGCCTCTCCCATGATCTGGGCCAGACCGGGAGGGCTCAGGCGGGCCTGGGCAAACTTCATGGCTGCATTATAAATGGCCTTGTTCTTGGTCACAAAGGCGCCGATACGGGCACCGCAGGCACTATAGCGCTTGCTGATGGTGTCCATCAGCACTACGTGCTCGTCCATACCCTGGAGGTGCATGGCGCTGATGTAGGCACCGTCGTAGCAGAACTCGCGGTAAGCCTCGTCGGAGAACAGGAATAGATGATGCTTCAGGCAGAGGCTCTTCAGGGCTTCCATTTCCGCGCGGCTATACAGGTAGCCGGTGGGGTTGTTGGGCGAGCAGACCATAATGGCCTTTGTTTTGGGGGTGATCACCTTTTCGAAATCGGCAATCGGCGGAAGGGCAAAGCCGTCTTCGATACGCGAAGGGATGGGCACTACTTTCACGCCGGCCTGCACGGCAAAGCCGTTGTAGTTGGCGTAGTAGGGCTCCGGAATGACCACCTCGTCCCCGGGATTCATACAGGTAAAGAAGCCAAACATGATGGCCTCCGACCCCCCGGTGGTGATGATGATCTCTTCGTGGGTGACGTCGATACCTACTTTTTTATAATACTGCACCAGCTTGCGGCGGTAGCTTTCGTTACCGGCACTGTGGCTGTACTCCAGCACGGGGATGTTGGCGTTACGCACCGCGTCCATTATAGCTGGTGGGGTTTCCACGTCGGGCTGGCCGATATTGAGGTGAAAAACGTGTATGCCTTTGCGCTTGGCGGCCTCGGCATAGGGAACTAATTTCCTGATCGGGGAGGGGGGCATGAGCTGCCCGCGCTCGGATATCTGCAACATGGCGCAAAGGTAAGAAGCGGGAGGGATTAGGGATTAGGAATTAGGGATTAGGGGGCAAATGTGCAGATGTGCGAATGAGGTAGTACTGTCCATTCTGTGTACGGGACCTTACTCATCACTGATCACTCATCACTCATCCTGTATCCCTGCTCCATATCTGCGACGCATCACGGGCCGGTTACGGGCGGATTAGAAGCGTCTCCTATAGGGCCGCCGCAGATTCGATCCTGATTCGTCCAGCGACTGGGACAGAAGGTGAAGTCAGTAAATCAGAGGAGGCTTCTGCTTTAACCGACCAAAGCTGGCAGCTAGAAACTGGCAGCTCGTAGCTCATAGCTCGCAGCTTCCCATAGCTACATTAGAATGCGGTTAAAATATACCGTTTATAGTTGATAGGTTCTGGGAGCACTTTTATATTTGCAGCCCACCTTACCTCTTCTGTTTAGAAGCGAACACCAACCCTCCACAGCAGGACCGCTCCTTTGCCTCACCAGCAAAGAGGGTAGCAAGGTAACCGCCGGTCTTTCTGCGAACGGTTGGATAACAAGCCATCATCACTGCCCCTGGGACCCATTTTTAAATCTCTGCTGCATTGTGGAGTTAAACGATCATGCACATGGCCTTAATAAACCACGTTATCCTCGCGGATGATGATAAAGATCACGGGACCCTGTTTGAACGGATACTGAAAAGTGTAGACCCTTTGAAGACCCTCTCCGTGATAACGGATGGTGAAGAGTTGCTGCGACTGCTGGCCCGGGTGAAGCCCGAGATCCTGTTCCTCGACCTGAATATGCCTTTCAAAAGCGGTATTGAGTGCCTGCAGGAGATCCGGAAGACCGAAGCCCTGGAAGACCTGAAAGTGGTGGTGTACTCTTCCTCGTCGCGCATGAGCGACATCCGGCGCTCCTACGTGCACAAGGCAGACCTGTACATGGTGAAGCCTTTTCACACCGAGCACCTGCGCAACGCCCTTGATATTGTGCTGAACAAGGACCTCTGGCAGCGGGCGGCCTTAAGAAATCATTACTACATCAACAATCGCTTTGTGCCCTTCACGGCCCAGCTGTAGGCGGCGTTTCGTTATCCAGTACAACGTCAGGGACATTGTTGTGCCTGGGAGGGGTATAAAAAAACCCTGCAGGGAGCAGGGTTCTATAGAGTAGTGTAAGATTTTTAATTAACCGGCTTTAGCGGGCTTTACTTTTTTAGGCGCGGGCTTGGTGCTCCTGGCGGCATCCAGGCTCTTGGTGGCGCCGGGTTTCTTTTCTTCCTTAACCTGGGCATCGTAAGCAGCGGCATCCAGAACTTCACCGGTGATCTTCAGTACCTTGGGTTGGGAGATGCCTACCAGCTTTACGTATACGTCCTTTTCAAAATGGGCCAGGGCAGCAGAATTGTAGCCAACCTTCATTTTAACGGTTTGGTTGGGGGCGATAGGCTCCTTGGGCACTTCGGGGGTAGTGCAACCGCAACCGGCCCAGGCGTTCTCGATCACAATCGGCTTGTCGGAGATGTTGGTGATCTCGAAATAGGCATGTGCGGGTACGTTGTGCTTGATCTTGCCAAAGTTGTGCTTTTCGGTGTTTACCTTAATAAGGTCTTCTGCTTTCTGTTCTTGTGCGTTAACAGCCAGGCCGCCAACCAGCAGGGCCGCCATCAAAAGGAGCTTTTTCATGTTAATTTGTTTGTTGTTTTAAGAGTTGAATAGAAGCGTTGGCAGGTGCGGCCCCTACGGGCGCTTTCCATACCTCCCCCTTTATTTTGATTTGTTTTGTCGACGAACCGTTGTATTGAACCGTAATATATTTTTCAAAAGCGCCTTCGGCGGCCGAATTGTAGCCTACCTTGATCTGCGCTTTGCCGCCGGGCGGGATGGGGTCCTTAGTCCATTCCGGCGTCGTGCAGCCGCAGGAAGCACTTACATTATCGAGCTTCAGGGGGAAAACCCCTTTGTTGAAGATCTCGAAAGAATGGTAAACGGGCTTGCCCTGGGGGATCTTGCCAAAATTGTATTCTGATTCTTTCAGTTCCAGGGCTTCCGGAGCAGCCGCAGGAGCCGTGTTAGTTGTGGTCTGTGCCTTCAGGCCGATAATGAGGACCATGGTTAAGGCGAAAAGGATGACTTTTTTCATGTCGTGGTGTTGGTCTCTTCAAAATTACATTATAAAAATCTCAAAGAAAAGGGGATTTCACAATTTGGCTTTTTTTAACTAGAGGCCTTTAGGCCTATTTTTGCGCCATGGAGAATTCGTTTGAAGCCGGACAGCCTTCTGTGGACAAGTTATCCTTTGATAATTTTCGCAACGAGGTGCTGCACGACTACCGGTGGGTATGCATCAGCCGTGAGACCAGCTTGCTGGGGCGCAAGGAAGTGCTGACCGGTAAAGCCAAGTTTGGCATTTTCGGGGACGGTAAGGAAGTGGCCCAGATTGCGATGGCCAAGTTTTTCCAGCCGGGCGACTTCCGCTCGGGTTATTACCGCGACCAGACCTTTATGTTTGCCAGCGGGCTGGCTACCGTGGAGCAGTTTTTCGCCCAGCTCTATGCCGATCCGAACCTGGAACACGAGCCTTTCAGTGCCGGTCGCCAGATGAACGGGCACTTTGCCACCCCCTTTGTGGATAGGGATGGCGAATGGCTCGACCTGGTGAACCGAAAGAATATATCGTCCGATATCGCGCCGACGGCCGGGCAGATGGTGCGCGGGCTGGGACTGGCCTTTGCTTCGAAGTGCTTCCGCGAGGTGGTGGAACTGCAGGACCAGGCCCATCTCTCCGTCAACGGCAACGAAGTGTGCTTTTGTACCATAGGCGACGCCTCCACCTCGGAGGGGCATTTCTGGGAGACCATCAATGCCGCAGGGGTGCTGCAGGTGCCACTGGCCGTGTTTGTGTGGGATGATGGCTATGGCATATCGGTTCCCAAAAAGTACCAGACCACCAAGGCCTCCATTTCGGAGGCGCTGGCCGGCTTCCAGAAAAGCGAAGGCACCAATGGCTTTAATATTTATAAAGTAAAGGGCTGGGACTATGCCGGTATGTGCGAGGCCTTTGAAGAAGGCATCCGCCTGGCCCGCGAAACCCATACGCCGGTGCTGTTCCACGTAGAAGAGATCACCCAGCCCCAGGGCCACTCTACCTCTGGCAGCCACGAGCGCTACAAGAGCCCTGAGCGACTCGAGTGGGAGCGTGCCTGGGACGGAAGGCAGAAACTGCGCGAGTGGATCGTGGCCAACGCACTGGCCAGCGAAGAAGAACTGGAAGCCATCGAGCAGGAGGCTAAGGACCATGTGCGCCAGAGCAAGTCCGTGGCATGGGAAGCTTACCTGGCTCCCATAAAGGCCCAGGTGGCCAGGGCCGTGGAGCTCATAACCGACCTGGCCGGGAAGGCTACAGGTGTCCAGGGCGAGTTGACCAACCTGGCCAATGAGCTGTCCTCCATCCGTGAGCCCCTGCGCCGCGATGTGATGCGTATCATCAACGCCGTCCTGGATGCCGCCGGCCAAACGGAAGCTGCCGGGGACCTCAACGACTACTATAAGGAGCTGAAGAAGGAAGGCTGGAATTTATACAACACCTATCTATACCACGAGGGACCAAAGAGCGCCCTGGCCGTAAAAGAAGTGAAGCCCTCTTATGCCGCCGATACGCCGGCAATGAACGGCTTCGAGGTGCTGAACCATTACTTCGATGCACTGTTTGCCCGGAATCCAAGGGTGTTTGCCTTTGGCGAGGACCTGGGCTATATTGGCGACGTGAACCAGGGGTTCTCGGGACTGCAGGCGAAGTACGGGGTAGAACGCATCTTCGATACCGGTATCCGCGAGCTGACCATCATGGGGCAGGGTATTGGCATGGCCATGCGCGGCCTGCGGCCGATCGCTGAGATCCAGTACCTGGACTACCTGCTCTACGGATTGCAGCCGCTCAGCGACGATGTGGCTACCCTGCACTACCGCACCAGGGGCCAGCAGAGCTGCCCGATTATTGTGCGCACCAGGGGCCACCGCCTCGAGGGCATCTGGCACAGCGGCTCCCCGATGGGGATGGTGATCAATGCCCTGCGGGGCATACACGTGTGCGTGCCGCGGAATATGACCCAGGCCGTGGGCATGTACAATACCCTGCTGCTGGGTAATGACCCCGGCATCGTGGTGGAATGCCTCAATGGCTACCGCCTGAAAGAAAAGCTGCCGGCAAACTTATTAGACTACACCGTGCCCCTGGGTGTACCGGAAGTGGTACGCGAAGGTACCGATATTACGGTGGTCACTTATGGTTCGACCCTACGCGTGGTGATGGATGCCGCAAAGCTGCTGGAGCGCCAGGGGATCAGCTGCGAGGTGGTGGATGTTCAGACCCTGCTGCCTTTTGACCTGCACCACCGAATCCTGGAATCGCTGAAGAAAACCAATCGTATCGTATTCGTCGACGAGGACGTGCCAGGGGGGGCGGCCGGCTTTATGTTCAACAAAGTAATGGAAGAGCAGGGCGGCTATCGCTGGCTGGATACGGCCCCGCGTACTATTACTGCTAAAGCCCACCGGCCTTCGTATGGCAGCGACGGCGACTACTTCAGCAAGCCCAATGCTGAAGAGATCCAATCCGTCATCCGCCAGATGATGGCTGAATAAATCACTTACTAAACCAACAGACAGGACGATGAGACTACCGATTTACCAGGTTGATGCTTTTACGGAGAACGTTTTTGGTGGCAATCCCGCCGCCGTTATCCCTCTGGACGACTGGATCGACGCGGAGCTGATGCAAAAGATCGCCCTGGAGAACAACCTGAGCGAGACGGCCTTTATCGTAAAGACCGACGAAGGCTACCATATCCGCTGGTTTACGCCCGGCTATGAAATCGATCTTTGTGGCCATGCTACCCTGGCATCGGCTTATATCATCAAGAACTTCCTGGAGCCGCACATCCAGGAGATCCACTTTACGACCGAAAAGGCAGGCTCCCTGAAGACCAGGGTAAAGGAAGGCGTGTATACGCTGGACTTCCCGTCCCGCATGCCGGTAGCCACCGAAGTGCCCGAGGGGCTGATGGAGGCATTGGGCGTGACGGCGGCGGTCGAGGTGCTGCGCTCGCGGGATTACTTTGTGGTGCTGCCCAACGAGGAAGCCGTGCGCAACGTGGAGC
>DASWYM010000269.1:0-8557 GCA_036404975.1 Chitinophagaceae bacterium | reverse complement strand
GTCCAGGGCTTCGGCCATCCGGTTGAGCGAATAGGCCAGGTTGCCCAGGGTGTCCTTGCCTTCATCGGTGATCCTTGTCTTATAGTCGCCGGCAGCAACCTTTTCGGCAATGTCCTGGATGATAGCTATACGTTGGGAGATTTCCTTGTCTTTCTGCTCCAGTTCTTTTTGGAGCGTGTCACGCTTGGTAAAATCGCTGCTCACCCGGATAAAGGAAATAATGGTGATGATGAGTCCCAGGACGGCGGCCACCACGATCAGGATGGGGGTGGCGGCGGCAAAGCGGTTCTGGCTTTCGGTGCGCCGGGCCAGCATGGTCTCCTCGCGTGCCCCTATTTCCCCGGCCAGGCTTTTTAAGCGTTCCATCAGTACCCGTCCTTCTTCCAGCAGCACCGGGTTTACCTGGCCCGTAGCGTTTTTGCCATCAATGACTTTTTGTAGTACCGAGAAACGCTGCTGTACCAGGTCTTTCAGCAAGGCCACGTCGCGACGCTGCTCCGGTTCTTCGCGCACCAGGGTCATCAACTCTTCGGTGTGGCCCACTGCTCTTTCACGAGCACCACGGTAAGGTTCCAGGAAATCAGGATCGTTGCTAATAAGGTAACCGCGTTGCCCCGACTCACCATCTTTGGTGGCCGAGAGCACGGCGTCCAGCTTGCGCATGACATTATTAGTCTGGTTCACCAGTCGGGTGCTGTCGAGCAGGCTGCGGATGCTGATATATGAAGCTACGGAGCTGATCGTTAGCAGGACCAGGGATACGCCATAGCCAATCAATAGGTTTCTTCTGAATTTCGACATGAACTTGTGTATTTATCCGTGTAAGGCAGTTAAGGATGGGGCGGGTACCTGGGTCAGCGGCAGCACGATCATAAAAGTGCTGCCCTCTCCTTCCTGGCTGCGGGCGCCCAGGATCCCGTTGTGGCGCTCTACGATCTTCTTTACCAGGGCCAGCCCGATGCCGGTGCCCTCGTATTCGTGGCGGCCGTGCAGGCGCTGGAAAATGGTAAAGATCCGGTCAAGGTACATCTCGTTAAAACCAATACCGTTGTCCTCTACATAGATACGTGTGTAGGCACCCTCCTCTGCCGGGGCAGCCGTCAGGCTCTTTTCCGCCACCTGCTCGGCCCAGATGCGGATCTCCGGACGAACACCCTCACGCGAGAACTTCAGCGCGTTATTCACCAGGTTTTGAAACACCTGCTGCATATGCCCGGGGATCACTTCCACTTTCGGCAGAGACCCTACTTCCAGGCGGGCGTCTTTTTCCTTTATGAAAAGCTCCAGGTCTTTTTCAGTGCCCCGCACCAGCTCGTTCAGGTCGGTGGGGGTAAAGTGGGTGTCGGTGGAGAGGCGCGAATAGTTGAGCAGGTCGTTGATCAGCTTGCGCATCCGTTCAGACGAAGAAATGACTTTGTGGAGGTACTCTGCCGCTTCGGCATTTCCCGACAGGTATTTATCGAGTACGATATGGCTGAAGGTGGTGATCTTGCGCAGGGGCTCCTGCAGGTCGTGCGAGGCCAGGAAGGCGTACTGCTGCAGTTCGGCGTTGCTGGCCTCCAGCGCCTTGTTCATCTCGCGCAGCTCGCGGGTGCGCTCCTCTACCTTTTGCTCCAGGGTGGCTTTGATGCGGTTCAGTTCGCGCGTCTGGGCGTGCAGGCGGCAAAAGGTCTTAACCTTCAGCAACAGCACGTCGGGGTCGAAAGGCTTGGTAATATAGTCCACCCCGCCCGATGCAAAGCCCTTGGTGATAAAGCGCTTGTCGATGTGCACCGCCGAGAGGAAGATGATGGGAATGTCCTTCGTCTTACTGTAGCCGGTAATGGTCTCTGCCACTTCATAACCGTCCATGCCGGGCATCTGCACATCCAGGATAATAAGTGAGTAGTCGTTCTTCAGGATCTTTTTGAGAGCTTCCTCTCCCGAAGGGGCCGTATCGGTCTCGTAGCGGTTGATCTCTAAAAGAGTTTTCAACGAGAAGAGGTTCTCCGGCTTGTCGTCAACGATCAGGATCATGGCGGAAGGGCAAAGGGTTTAAGGGTTTACAGAATCGGTTCTCCCCGCATATGGGGTAATTCAGCATTCAGGGTAAGGAGTTGGTTTCGGCTTAGCAAACAATGAAATGCGTTCCCTTATGGCTCAGGGAGCGTATCGCTCCTTCCAGGCCAGCCGGAAGGCCCTTGATCAGAACGGACAGTATCTCTGTCAGCTCTTTCATATTCGATGGCTTGGTGATAAAGCACACCGCCCCTTTCCGCATGGTTTCTTCGATGTCCCTGGATTGTGAAGAGGTGGTGTAGATGATCACCGGTATATCCTTCAGCGCTGCGTCGGCCTTCAATGTCGACAGGCACTCCACGCCCCCCATACGGGGCATGTTCAGGTCCAGGAAGATCAGGTCGGGTAAAGAATGGGTGCTTTTAAGCGTATCCAACGCTTCCTGCCCGTTGGCCGCTGTAAGAAACACTACAGTAGGATCGATGTCGTGCAACACCTCCCCGAACAGGAACGTATCGTCCGGATCGTCATCAACCAGCAAAAAGGTTCGTTGTTTCACCATAACCGCTGGTAAAAGTACTTTATTATCAGCGATTTTACGGTAGGGACCCAAGGCCGCCCAAAGACGAAGCGCATGGTGCTCGCTTCTGCCGGCTTACTCAGCCCCGGCGGGCACCGCTATACGGGCAGCCACCCGGCGCCTGCAGGCGGCAAGGGCTTTTTTCCGGCTGGCAAGCCGTAGGGTAACAGTGGATACAATAGCCGCCAGGACGGGTAGAAAACCAAGAGGATTGATAAAGCCCACGGGGAAGAACAGGGTGGCCAGAATGAAGTGAACCGTGTAGAGGGTGCTTTTATAACGCCGGTAGCCCCGGGCCAGCTTTTTGGCGTAGTGGATCGCCAGCCCGCTGACCATAATGCCTGTAAAGCCCAGGAGCAACAGTCCATAAAAGTGAAAGCTGAACTGGAAGGTTCCTTTCCCGTAGCGCTGGTAGTTGGTGACGAGCACCGCCACCGTATGGGCCCACATGTTCAGGAAGACCAGTATGGAGGGGAAAATAAGGAAGAACCCGGTTATAAAGGCTACACTCCGGTCTCTCAGCGAGCGCACGGTAACTATGGCCACCAGGATAGAAACCAATAGCAGCGAGTTGTCGATCCATACTTCTGCAGGCATATACACTTATTTGCTGCAAAGAGACAGCATCTGCTGCAGGGAGGCAAACCGGGCAGGGATGAACTGTGTCATTGGCTTCATGAAATGCTATATCTGGGCATCTTTACCCTGTCCTGGATCTTGCGCCTTGGTCCTTGCACCTCAGATCTTTGCCCTTATTCCCTTATCCCCAGCACTTCCTTTGCCAGGGCGATCATGCGCGGGTCGCCTGAATACTTGCCTTTCTCGTCGGAAAGCTTCACCACGGGCGTCCAGTCCTGTCCCTCGGGGCGGGCTTCAGTCATTTTGAGTACGATGTTCATGGCTTTAAGGCCCACATCATTAGTGAAGTTGGTGCCAATACCAAACGACACGCCTATGCGGCCGCGGCAGTGCTCCGTGATGCGGGCCACCTTCTCGGCATTGAGCGCATCGGAAAAGATAATGGTCTTCGACAGGGGATTGATGCCCAGGTGCTGGTAGTGGGCGATGGTCTTGTCGGCAAACTCCATAGGGTCGCCGCTGTCGTGGCGCACGCCGTCAAAGAGCTTGGCAAACTTCTTATCGAACACTTCGAAGAACTCGTCGGTGGTGTAGGTATCTGAAAGAGCAATCCCCAGGTCGCCGCGGTACACGTCCACCCAATGCTCCAGGGCCAGGGTATTGGCCATCTTAAAGCCGTATTGCGCGGCATGGAACATGAACCACTCGTGGGCGTGGGTGCCAATGGGCCTGGTGGCGCTCTGCATGGCCAGGTACACGTTGCTGCTGCCCACAAAGCTGCTTTCGCCATAAGCTTTCAGCGTGTCCACTACCAGGCGTTGCACATCAAAAGAGTGCCGGCGGCGGGTACCGAATTCGGCAATAGTCAGCTTCAGGTCACTGTACTGCTCGATCTTTTTTCGTGTGGTCTGGGCCACCTGCTCATCGCTCTGGCGCACTTCGCCACGGAGGCGGTAATACAGCTCCGACACGAGGGCCAGCAGGGGAACTTCCCAAAGGATGGTACGGTACCAGGGTCCTTCGATGCGGATGCTCATCTCTCCACCCTGCTGCTCTACCTGCACTTCTTCGGGGTTGTAGCAATAGCCCTGCAGGAAATCCATATACACGGGATCCATATACGGGCAGGTGTGGGCAAAGTAGTGTTTCTCTTCCCTGGTCAGCTTTAAATGGGCCATGGCATCCACTGCCTGCCGGAGCGCTTCGGCAAAGCCATCGGGGAAGACGTGCTTGCCGCGGTTGATGAACTGGTAGCGGGCCTGGGCCTTTGGAAAGAGCTTCACTACGCACTGTTGCATCGTGAACTTATAGAAGTCGTTATCCAGTATAGAGGGTAGTGTTAAGGGCGAATGCTGCATGGCCGAAATTAACTATTTGCCGTTTAACAGCAGCGCACAGGTGAAGCAAGGTTACAAGTGCCCCGGTGCCCTGGAACTCTTCCCGATCGACCGCTCGCCTTCTGCCGTCAGTTCTACCATATGGAAAGGTGCGCCTACCCACTGGGGGTGCGCCCGGGCTCCTTCTTCCAGCATCCTTTTCGCGGCTGCCACAGGATTGCCTGCTACTTCCTTCACCGAAGGCATTGCTTTGTCACCGAAGGCAGTGTGGCCGATAGCTCTCCAGAAGCAATCGTCCCCACCATTTATATGGGTACTGTCAATGCTCCAGGTATCCACCACCACTTTCACTTCCTCGTGGGATATCACTTTGTAGTTCACCAAGGCAGCCGTTGGAACACCCGCCTCCCTTTTCACCAGCACGATCTCGCCGCCCGAGTGGCTGTCCCTTAAGAGACGTGCAAACAATTCCGGGCTCTCTTTCTTCAGGTGGGCCAGGTAAGCTTTCAGTTCCGTGGCTACAGCCTTTGCTAAGTGTTGGATGGCTATGCTGAAACCGGGATAACGCATCAGGTTCTTATGGATGATCCTTTGCAGGCTGAAGGATCCATCTTCCGTGGAGCTGAATCCAGAGACTGCATAGTAGCAGTCTCTGGATCGGAAGATCTTGTCCATGCTGCCGCTCTGGCGTGTTCCGTCCTCATGCAGTGTGTTCTTCCGGCTGTCGGCGGCCAGGATCACCCGCGTGTTGGTGACGATCAGCACCAGCAGGGTAGCATACAAGGGTTCACCGAAAGGGTTCATAAATCTTATTGTATACAAACCTATGCCATACCGGGAGAACACTCCTACACAAGCTGGCGCATAAATAGTGAGTGATCATTGATGAGTCGCTTACCCGGTTGTGCTTAGTCTCCTGACTAAGCACCAGGACCTCGAATAATCTGCAGCATAGGTCCCCATCTCCCGCAGATCCGCAATGTCAAAGAACTATGAACACACCTCTGTCTGTTCGCCTGGATTAACACTCTTGCCTATCCACTACAAAGATCCGCAACACTGCTTGCATGGCGAAGTGCCCCTGGTCTACATGGGTCTATGTTTCCTATTTCTTCCTATTTTGGGTCTATATGGGTCTATTGCTATAAGAGTGCCTGTGTTCAGTAACGACTATCACATTGTTATCCTAGAAGCCTTACAGCAATGAGCATAGATCCGTCACTGCGTTTGGGATGACAAGGTGAGATGCGCTACTATATACAAACACTCCGACAGCAGTAGGGTTTTTTCATTCTCTCATTTGCACATTTACAAATTTGCACATTAGCCCATTCGTACCTCTCTTTCCAACAACTGAACCACCATTCCTGCCAGTTTATACATGGTTAGCTTGTCTCCCCTTCTCCTGCACTTCAACTTTGCGCTCTCAAACAAAACAAACCATCGATACCAAAATGAAAAAAGTATTCACGTTTGCCATCATCGCCCTGATGGCGGTCAGCTGCAAAAAGAACGAACAGGC
Source organism: Chitinophagaceae bacterium (assembly GCA_036404975.1). Taxonomy (GTDB): domain Bacteria; phylum Bacteroidota; class Bacteroidia; order Chitinophagales; family Chitinophagaceae; genus Flavisolibacter. The sequence continues at coordinate 2,541 of DASWYM010000269.1, read as the reverse complement.
TCCTGCCACTTATGAAGTTTCCGATGCTTCCATAATTGACTGGGACGGCCATGCCTCCGACCATTCCAACCAGGGCTCGTTCGATGTGTCCGGCTCCCTGGTCAGCACGTCCAGCGGCCTGATCAAAGAAGGCAAGTTCGTTATCCCCATTGCCTCTATCGACAACTACAACCTGCCCGATGAAGTAAAGCCCCAGCTGCTCGAGCACCTCAAGAGCGCCGACTTCTTCAATATGGTGCTGTTCCCGACTGCTGAATTCGTAATCACTAAGGTACAGCCTTATCCCGGTGGCGTGGAAGATGCCATCAATGACGCCAACTACCTGCTCACCGGCGACTTCAGCATGGTGGGCCAGACACACAAACTTTCTTTCCCGGCCCGCATCAACCACACCACGCAAGCGATCACCGCCGAAGCGTACTTCAAGCTCGATCGCACGAAGTGGGGTATGAACTCCTATACCAATCCTTCCGAAGGACTGTATATACAACCCAATGTAGACATCCACCTGGATATAGAAGCTATCCGCAAGTAAGCTTGCACCTCCTTAACCATACAAGCCAATACATATGTCATCAACCCGGTTCAACATTTTCAACCAGATCCACAAAGGCCTGAGGGCTATGCTTTACGAGCTAGCGCTCGAGATCCAGCAAACCGACTTCAGCGACGTGGAAGCGGCGGGGGCCATCGTCAAAGAAGTGGAGCAGGTAGTGTCGTTCTTCACGGCCCATGCCGAGCACGAGGACCGATTCATCCTGCCGGCTGTTGCAAAGCACAATGCGCGCCTTATTGAAGCCTTTGCCCACGACCACCTGGAGGACGGCTGGCTGGCCGGCCTGCTGTTGAAGAGCGTGGAAGCCTGGCGCGCTGCTGCCGGTGCCCTGGCCAGGGTGCAGGCGGGCACCGAGCTCTTTTACCACTTCACCGAGTTCACGGCCTTCAACCTGGTACACATGAACAAGGAGGAGCGCTTCCTCAACGAGGTGCTGTGGCAGTACTACACCGATAGCGAGATCCTCGACCTCGAGCGCCGGATCCTCGCCTCCATTCCGCCTGGTATCCTGGCAGTGGAGAGCCGGTGGATGATGAAGGGTATGAGCAATCCCGAGATCATTGCCTGGCTGCGCGGTGTGAAGCAGGCCGCTCCCGAAGCATTGTTCCTCTCCTTGCTGGCACTTGCCGAAGAGGCGCTGCCTGAAGGCCGCTGGAAAAGAGTCCGTGCCGTCCTGGTAGATGGGGTGATGGTAGCCTGATTAGGGACAGCAAATAATGATGATCAAAAATGTCCGGAGCATGCCGCTCCGGACATTTGGTTTGAAAAGATTGATAATTATTAGCTTATGTGTTAGAGACGGTTGCGGTATGAGTCCTATAAAAAGTTATGAACTTCTTTGGCACGGTGTTTTTATATCCCTCTGCGTATTTGGCGGAAACTAAACCTCCGTCCATAAAAACGAATAATCATGAAAAGAATCTTAGTTATGGCACTGGCAGCTGTTTCGCTGGTTGCCTGCAACGACAACGCAGAAACAGACACAACAACCGTAGACACCGACACGACCACTACAACAACCACTACAACTACTACCAACGAAGTTTATTCGCCAGGTGAGGGTGACGTGACCTACCGCGAAAAGAAAGTGATGGTGTACCGGAACGGCGAGTGGGTGGAGTCGGATAACGACGTTACGCTGGACAACGGTGTCGTAGTGCGCCGCAATGGACGTGTGGTAAGAGATGGGCAGGAAGTGGAGCTGGAAGATGGTGAAGTGGTCACCAGGACCGGCCGTTTCTTCGACAAGGCAGGTAACGCCATCGAGAACGCCTGGGATGCCACCAAGGAAGGCGCCAAAGATGCCGGCCAGGCCATAAAAGAAGGTGCTAATAAAGTGGGTCAGGAAGTGAAGGACGCCGTAAAGGATGACGACAACCAGTAAGCGGCCCTTTTAAAATGTATATCCCTGTTTACTTTGGTAGGCAGGGATTTTTTATGTGTGTTTGGTATGTAGCACTTTTCGGGAGTTATCTTTAGTCCCACCAGATGCACCTAAACAATTCTACTTCATTCCTTAATTCCCTTTCGGTGATTTCATGAGGCCGTTGAGGTTCTTCGAAGTAACAGTCACAACTGGTGAATATTCTATCGATCATCCTTTGAAACCGGGGATCATATGTCTCCATCAGGCCATTATCCCTTTCGGCTTTCCAAAGAGCAAAGTAGGCATCCACGAATTCATCTATAGAAAGGTGGCTTTTTAAGTAATCATCAATGATGGCTTTATAGTGACTCTCCGGCATGCAAGGCAATTAATTCAGCTAAATGCTAATATACGCAGTTAGCCGGGCTTGCAGCATGGCAAAGGAAATGAACTACTGACCGGGGATAGCACGACAGAGTGGGTTTTCTCATTTGCACATTCCTTCGTGTTCCTTCGTGCCTTGTTGCCTTTGTGGTTCAAAACAAAAGATCGCTTCAGCGATCTATCTCTCCCTAATATCCAACATCCAACCTCGAACCTCCAATCGCCTACGGCAGCA
>DASWYM010000268.1:0-3763 GCA_036404975.1 Chitinophagaceae bacterium | reverse complement strand
CCAGTTGTTCACCGCTACGGGTCTCCCCGTTGATGTCCGTCACGTCGGCATAGACGCGGAAGTCGAACACCGGGTCCATCTTTTTATCGATCGACAGGTCAGGAATGGCCTTAAACGTGACAGAGAAGCCGCCCTCCGGATCTGTAGTGGTCTCGCCGTGGGTGATCTCCATGCGTTCGGTGCGGGGCAACCAACGCCAGAACAGCCACGGATACAGGAAGCGGGGCTCCCGCACCACCCGGTACACTACTTTGGCGCCGTCCACTACGTTACCGGCATAAGATTTAGCACTGCCAGTCACCGTTATACTGTCTCCTGCCTTGTAGCTTTCCTGCACGGGCTTGAATTCCACCAGAAACTTCGGCCGCTTGTATTCTTCTACGGAAATCTGAGTGCGGCCTTCGTCCTTCTCAGCAACGATGCAGAACTCGCCGTTCAGCAGGTTCTGGGGCAATTGAAACTTACCGTTAAAGGATCCGAATTCGTTGGTTCTTACCTGCAGCGAGTCGGCCTCTTCGCCATTAGCATCCTGCAAAAAGATGGTAGTTTCGTATCCGGCCGCTACCCGGCTTTCCTTCTCCTTTCCAGCTACGGCTATGCCTTTGAAGTGTACCACCTGGCCGGGCCGGTAAATAGAGCGGTCGGTAAAGAAGTAGATTGCCTTACGATCCTCCTTTCCGGAACGCTCGCCCTCATACGAATAGTAATGATACAGGTTGTCGTCCAGGTTCAACCGGTCCTCCCCATGGGTGATGTCCAGCGAATAGCCGTAACTGTGCTGAACCTTTTTCTTCTCTACCGCAAAATAGCCGTTGCGGTCGGTCTTGTAGTTGCCAATAGAAACGCGCTGGTTGCGGGAAGTCTTGTAATCATACTGTTGCTGGTACACCTGTACCGAAGCGTTGTTCAACGGTTGTCCGCTTTCGCGGTGCAGTACCGAGAACTGGTCGTTGTTGGTGATGTAACTGATGTTGGATACAAAAAGCATCCGGGCACCCAGGGGCGTATTCTTTCCCTTGAAGCTTGCTTCGGGGGAAGCCAACAGGATGTATTCGCCCACCGGCAGGGCATCGATCTTTACTTCCACTGTATGCAGCTGCAGGTCGCCGGTAGGCGGCAGGGGCTGCGTCCAGGAGCGCAGTGGGGTAGCTCCTGCCAGTACACTCCAGTACCGGTCATCGTCCCTCCGCTCCAGCAGGTCTTTGAGGCTCTTGTCGGCCTTGATCAATCGCAGGTGCAGGGCAGGGATATTCCGGTAGCGCACCAGCGCCCGGAAAGGCTGTCCCGGCACGTTCACTTTTTCTACTTCAAAGGAGAAGATCTTTCTATTGATTTCCTGCAATAAGTTATAGCTGCTGGTCCAACCTTCCGTCTTGTCGGTGCTGTCCTTTACCACCCGCTCCAGGATTTCTTTTGCCTTTACCCGGTCATAGCGGTATGTAGTATCCCCCAGGGGCTCATATTCCGAAGCCCGCTCTTCGTGGAAGGCCGCCAGCAGGTACCACGCCTCGTCGGCGGCGTGCTGGCTGCCGTACTTCGCAGTAATGACTTCTAGTGCCTCTTTATACAGGCTGTCGGCACCAGGCAGGGTAGCATGCTCTTTCACAAATTGCAGTCGCTCTAGGTCCACATCTATCAGCGCGTCGGGCTTTGGATCATCCGCGTGCAGGCGGATCAATTCCTGGTAGATCGTCAGCGCCTGGTGCTTTGCCGAAAGGGTGTCGCGGGTAGGAAAGGAAGCGGAAGCAAACTGTATGGCCGGGGCAAAAGCGGCATCGCTGTCGATCTCAAAGGCATAGGCCGGCTTGCTCACTTCCAACTCGTCGTTTCTAAAATACTCGAGCGCTTTATGCGCCAGCAGGTCATATAGAGTGGGACGCAGGGCACGGGCATTGCCCTTCACGATGATGGCTTCATAGGGTGCCAGCTTCGTGTCCTGCAACAGCTGGCGGGGCTGCAGCGATTGCCGGTATAGCTCGGTAATGCGGGCATGGAAATCATCGATGGTCCAGGTGGCCATATCTTCTTTTGAGTACCCGGCTGTGTTCGTCCGTTCATACAGTTTCCAGCGGTTGCGCTGGAAGTACTGCCAGTATAAGGTAGCCAGGTAGCTCTGTAAAATAGAAGATACCGGCTCTTTCTGTCCTTTTAATTCTGCCTCCGTTTCCCGGATGGCCTTCACCTCGCTCTCTTCCCGGGTCTGCTGCTGTAAGCCTGCCTGGTAGACGAGGGCTTTGATGACCTGGGCTTCCTGGCCTTCTTTTTTAGCCCTCTGGTAAATCTTTTTTACCTCTGCCAGCGCCGACTGGGGCAGGCCCTTAGCGACAAGGCTGTCTGTTTTTTTCCATTCGGCCGTATACATCTTGGTGGTTTGAGCATTGGTAATGGTGGTAGAAACTATTATTCCTACCAGTAGAAGAAGGGGGCATTTCAGGGTCTTCATGTTCATCTCGGGGGCGTTAGTGCTACTGTATAGATGCACGAACTTACTCAATTGCATACACACCTCCTTGCCTCTTATCCTTTAACGTTTGTTTATCACCGAAGAGCTTAAACATTCCCCTCCAATTGCCTTCTCACCATTACAAACAAATAGTTAGCTATGAAAACCCTGTTTACTTTCTTACTGGGCAGCCTGGTGGCTTTCTCAGCTTTCGCCGCCGATCAATACGGCCGCCTCACCGTAACCCTGAACGGTAACCGGGACTACCGTGTCGTGGTGGACGGCCGGAATTATGGTGGCACCAACCGCATCTACCTGAACGACATCGGTCCCGGCCGCCACACCATTCAAGTGTTTCCGGCCCAGAGCAACCGGGGCCGGAAGATCCAGCCCATCCATTCCGTGAACTTCACCATGCGTCCGGACTACGATATGAATATCCGTGTCCTGCCCAACGGGCGATTGCAGTTTGATGAAAAGCGTATTAACAACCGCAATAGCCGCGACAGCCGGGACCGGGACGACCGTGAGGAGCGTTACCGCCGCGATCGCGATGACCGTGACGACCGGTACGATCGCCAGAGAGGCGACCGCGACTGGAGGGACCGCGATGAGCGTGACCGGGGAAATGATGACCGCAGCAGGGGAGGCTACAACGACTATAATCGTGCTATGTCCGATGCTGATTTCAACAACTTTGTGCAGCGCGTACGCAGCCAGTGGTTTGGCAAGATGAATACCGCCCGCGAGGGTATCAGCACCCACTACTTCACCACGGCGCAGGTGCGCCAGGTGCTGCAGCTGTTCAATTCGGAAAATGACCGCCTCGAGCTGGCCAGGCTTTCCTACCGCAGGGTAGTTGACCCCCGCAGCTTTACCCAGTTATACGACCTATTCTCGACCACGGGACAGGCAGACCTGGACCGCTATACCCGCGAAAACCGCTATTAATATTCACTACCTCTGAAAAACAACGATGCCCTTCCTTGGAAGGGCATCGCCATTTATATCCGGACTGCTGAAGGCCTTCAGGTCCTTGCAGGTTCTTTCAATTGTTGTTTTCGTCTATAGACTATGAACCATAGACTATAAACCTCTTACTTGCTATACACCTGTGCCATAGTCTTACCGATATCGGCAGGGCTCTGTACCACGTGGATACCACACTCGGCCATGATCTTCATCTTGGCTTCGGCCGTATCCTCCGCACCACCCACGATGGCTCCGGCGTGACCCATGCGGCGACCCGGAGGCGCGGTCTGGCCGGCAATAAAGCCTACCACCGGCTTGCGGTTACCGGTTTCCTTAATCCAGCGGGCG
>DASWYM010000267.1:0-4364 GCA_036404975.1 Chitinophagaceae bacterium | reverse complement strand
CTGTGGCAATGGATTCTGTTTCGATGCTCTACGAGTACCTGCCGCTTACAGACCGCGGAAGTTTCCATTGTTCTGATAAGCAAATCAACAGGATTTACGACGTGGCCAAGTACACCCTGCACCTTAACAGTCGCGAGTTTTTTATAGATGGCATCAAGCGGGACCGCTGGATCTGGAGTGGGGATGCTTACCAGAGTTACCTGATGAACTATTACCTGTTCTTCGACTCTCCATCCGTGACCAGGACCCTGCTTGCCCTCAGGGGGAAGGACCCGGTGACCAGTCATATCAATACCATTATGGATTATACCTTCTACTGGTTTATCGGTATATATGATTACTACCTGTACACCGGTGACAAGGCGTTTATACAACAACTCTATCCCCGTATGCAAAGCCTGATGGACTATTGTTTGTCGCGCCGCAATAAAAACGGCATGATGGAAGGGCTGGCCGGTGACTGGGTTTTTATTGATTGGGCTGATGGCCTGAGTAAGAAAGGGGAAGTAAGCTTTGAACAACTGCTGCTGGCGCGGAGCCTTGAAACCATGGCTCTTTGTGCCGGCCTGGTGAATGATGAAGCCAATAGTGCAAACTATGCCAAGCTGGCAAAAGACCTGAGGGCTGATATTTTCTCCGGCTTCTGGAACGAAAGTAAACAAGCCCTGGTACACAGCCGGGTGAATGGTACCCCTTCAGAAAATGTTACCCGATACGCTAACATGTTTGCTATCTTTTTTGACTATTTGAATGAGGCCCAAAAGCAAGGGGTTAAGAAGCAGGTGCTGCTGAATGAAAACGTGCAGAAGATTACCACTCCTTACATGCGTTTTTATGAACTGGAAGCATTATGTGCCATGGGTGAGCAGCCTTATGTGTTGCAGGAAATGAAAAATTACTGGGGCGGCATGCTCGACCTGGGTGCCACCTCTTTCTGGGAAGCCTATGATCCTACAAAGAAAGGAACTGAACACCTGGCTATGTATGGACGGCCTTTCGGAAAAAGTCTTTGCCATGCCTGGGGTGCCAGTCCTATTTACCTGTTGGGTAAATATTACCTGGGGGTGAAGCCTACTGCTCCCGGTTACAGCACTTACCTGGTAGAACCAAGGTTGGGTGGGCTGCAGTGGATGCAGGGCACCGTTCCCACTCCATGCGGCACAATAGAAGTGTCGTGCAGCACCAGGCAAATAAAGGTGAAGTCAGCTACCGGGAAAGGCACCCTTCGATTCCACAGTAAGACCAAGCCATCCAGTAAAGGATCTGTTATTTCCAACAAGGGTAACGGGTGGTATGAAATGACGGTGGAAAAAGGAAAAGAATACACTGTTAGCTATTTAGCTCCATAGAGCATTAGGTTCCCTATTTAAGTTGATATGATAAGAAAGAGTAGAAAAAGAAGGTTTATTGCATTTTTTGCCATTTCTCTCCTGGCAGGCCCCTACAGTTTATGGGCCCAGTTGGTCGATAAAACCCCTGCTGCCATACCCAATGAGCCCTCCATTTACAACCGGGAGCCCTGGGAAGATCCGTTAGTGAGTGGAATCAACAGGGACCCCGCACGGGCAACGGCGTACTCCTTTAGCAATACAGCCGATGCACTGAGCATGGATAGAAGCAAGACGTCGCGCATGATCTCGCTGAATGGGGAATGGGACTTCAGCTTCGCACTAAAGCCGGCTGACGCTCCCAAAGACTTTTTCAGACAACGGGTTACAGGATGGGACAAAATAGAAGTGCCCAGCAATTGGGAGATGAAAGGGTATGATAAGCCCATTTATAAAAGCGCCGTTTACCCGTTCCGCCCGGTAAATCCGCCATATGTACCTCAGGATTATAACGGCGTAGGTTCTTACCAGCGCACCTTCACTATTCCCGATGACTGGAGCCACATGAACGTCACGCTCCATTTTGGAGGTGTGAGTTCAGGGTTCAAAGTATGGCTCAATGGAAAGTTCCTGGGCTATGGAGAGGATAGTTTTCTTCCCTCTGAATTCAACATTACGCCCTATCTGCAAAAAGGTGAAAATATTGTGTCGGTGCAGGTGATCCGCTGGAGCGATGGTACCTTCCTGGAAGACCAGGACCATTGGCGCCTGAGTGGCATTCAAAGGGAAGTGCTCCTGCTGGCCGAACCCAAACTGCGTATTGCCGATTTTCACTGGCAGGCCAAACTGGATAAGGAGTATAAAGATGCAATTTTCAGCATAAGACCAAAAGTGGAAAACCTGACGGGTAAAGAGGTGGCGGGCTACCAGGTAAAAGCTCAATTGTATAACCGGGACAACCAACCGGTATTTGACAAGCCGCTGAGCCGGAGTGTCGAAAGCATTATCAATGAAATATATCCCCGCCTGGACAACGTGAAGTTTGGACTGCTGGAGGCGGAAATTAAGAACCCAGACAAATGGAGTGATGAAATTCCTAACCTTTATACCCTTGTGCTTTCACTCGAGGACAGTACCGGCAAACTGCTGGAGGCAAAAAGTTGCCGGGTCGGGTTCCGCTCCATCGAGTTTTCTAAAGAGAAAAGCAAATTGCTGATTAATGGTAAAGTAACTTACCTCTACGGGATCAACCGCCCGGACCATCATCCAACGAGGGGAAAGGCGCTGACACGGGAGGATATTCTGCAGGATGTGCAAACCATCAAGCGCTTTAACTTCAACTGTATCCGTACGAGTCATTATCCGATGGATCCTTATCTCTATGACCTTTGTGATGAGTACGGAATCCTGGTCATTGATGAAGCGAACCTGGAAACCCATGGCCTGGGTGGTAAACTAAGTAACGACCCTACGTGGACCGCAGCTTACCTGGAGCGGTCGAACCGGATGGTGATGCGTGATAAAAACCACCCCAGCATTATTATCTGGAGCCTGGGCAACGAAGCGGGTAGGGGTCCCAACCATGCGGCCATGGCCGAGTGGATCCATGATTTTGATATTACCCGCCCGGTGCATTACGAACCGGCCATGGGTAACCCGAGGCTGGAAGGGTATATCGATCCATCGGATCCTAAATACCTGAAGCCTAACGACCATTCTCATCGCATTCAAAATCCCCGGGATGCTTACTATGTGGATATCGTGAGCCGTATGTACCCGGGCATTTATACCACCCAGCTTTTATTAGATCAGCAAAATGGCGATAATCGTCCTATCTTCTTTGTGGAGTACGCTCACGCTATGGGCAACTCAGTTGGCAATATGAAAGAGTTCTGGGACGTTTTCCGGTCCTCTCCGCGCGTTATCGGAGGGGCTATCTGGGAGTTTAAAGATCAGGGTCTACTGAAAAAAGATTCCAATGGTGTGGCTTTCTATGCCTACGGGGGAGATTATGGCGAGAAGTATTTCGACAACTTCACCATAAAAGGTGTGGTAGCTTCAGACGGCCGTCCCAAAGCTCCCATGTATGAATGTAAGCGGGTATACCAGGGCGCAGAAACGGAGTTGCTGGATGCGGCTAAAGGATTACTGAAAGTGGCCAACCGGCACGCCGTGAAATCATTAGGCGACTATATGGTCACTTTGGAAGTAAGCGAAGATGGGAAAGTTGTAATACGTAAAGAGTTGCCCCGTTTGCGCCTGGCAGCTGGCAGGGATACGATCCTCGATATTAGTTCTTACATACCCCGGAAAAAGCCGGGAAGTGAATACCTGGGCACCATCCATTTTACTTTGCCGGAGCAAACGGCCTGGGCACCCAGGGGACATGAAGTGGCTTCCAACCAATTTGCCCTGAGCGTTCTTCCGAGCCCTTCTGCCGCGGTTAAAGATTATACCTCGCTTACCCTGAGAGAGACAAAAGATGAGTATCTTTTAAGTGCTAAAGGTTTTAAGGCGACTATTAATAAGTCAAATGGTGCGCTTACATCATACGTATGGAATGGAAAGGAGCAGATCGCTAAGCCGTTTCTTCCCCATTTCAAGCGTCCATTGACTGATAACGATAAGCGCGGATGGAAGCCCCACCGGAAACTCAAACAGTGGTACACTCCGGGGCTTAAGCTGAAAGATATTACGATGCAGCAGAAAGGATCTGGCTTGGTACAAATTACCAGCCAGTATAGCCTGATCAACGACAGTGCTACCGTAGATGTGTTGTATACTATAAACGGAGATGGTGTGATCAAGGTTGATTATACTCTTCGTCCGGCTACCGGGCTACCCAATATTCCGAAAGTGGGAATGCAGGGCGGCATTGCCAGGGATAAAGAATTCGTTACCTGGTACGGAAGAGGTCTTTATGAAAATTATACCGACCGCCGCTACGGATTTGATGCAGGGATTTATGCACAGCACCTGGACGGATTTATGGAACCTTATGCAGTACCCCAGGAGAACGGGAACAGGACCGATGTA
>DASWYM010000266.1:0-9029 GCA_036404975.1 Chitinophagaceae bacterium | reverse complement strand
CTGCAACGCCTTTACTACGGTATCAACATGGAGTCATTATACTGATAGCCTTGGTCAAACAGGGAGTAGGAATCAAGAGTATTCAAGTGATTCAATGACCTAATGACTGATTGACACAATGACTTTGCTGCTTATTCGTAGCTTCCCGCGTAGTTTCCCTATAGACCGGACCGGGGTGATGGCTTACTTTAGCAGCCTGATCGTTTAACCAAAACCGTATACTATGAGAAAACTGCTCTTTCTCTCTACCGCACTCCTCCTCTCTACCGCCTTACTGGCCCAGAAGGGCAAGGGCAATCAGCAGAAATCGCGCGAAGACGTGCTAGGCACCGGCAGCCGCACCGAACAGCCCGCCGCCACTAAAAAAGATAAAAGAACTAAAGAACAAAGCACGGGGCAGCAAACCGACCGGGGCAACGATCCCGTGTGGAGCGGCACCCATGGCGTGCAGGGCGGCAAGGCCTCCAAAAACCAGCCCGCCAAGGTGAGGGCGGCCTTTGCCCGCGACTACCCCAATGTTACGGCTGTGAGCTGGAGCAAGTACCGCGGCGACTGGACGGCCACCTTCAACCACGGCCTCACCCGCTCCACGGCCGTCTACCATGCCAATGGCGAGCGTCGCGATACCCGCACGGCCGTGCCCCAGTCGCAAGTGCCCCGCAGCATCGTGGACGAGATCCTGAAAAGAAGAGCCGGCACGCGCATCGGCGACGTGGTCCGCATTGAAGGCCCGAAGCTGGCTTCCCACATCTTCCGCATCCGGACTACACAGAACGGTACGACCAGCTACCTGTTCTACAATGCCCGGGGCGAGCAGGTGAACTATGATTATTAGAGCTGCGAGCTTTGAGCTACGAGCTGCGAGCCAGTTCGGCTTTATCGGACATAAAGTACAAAACAAAGCCCCTGGTGTCAGGGGCTTTGTTGTCCATCGCCTTTTAAAGCTAAGTGAAGGGACTACGAAACAACTCTTTGGGACTTACTCCTCATCAAAGTCGGAGCGCGCGTCCCGTATCTTTTCGGAAGTAAACTGGCTTTTGATGTACTCGTTAAAGAACGAGCCGGCCGAGCCCTCGCACTCCACGTAGAGCTGGAAGACCTTCCAGAGGCGCGGCGGCACATCGTAATACCGGTAGATGTTCCCGCTGCGGAACTCGATCTCCATGGTCTTCTCCTTTTCGTTGTAGTCCACCTTGTGTATGGTGGACGACTTGGTGGTAAATACCGGCTTTGCCATGTAGTAAAGCGTATAAAAATTGTACCAGCAAGGGGGTGAGTGGTGAGTGGTCAGTGGTGAGTGGGGGCCTCCTGTCCAATGAGCGAACTCAATATCTTAAATACCCGGATCAGGTGCTCAGACAGAACATTTAGTTCCGCTTCAGAACAGTATTCAAGAGCTATGGCGATATCGAAAGCGGTGTCCACTTCTATTACGGAGCCGCGGGACACTTCGAAGAAGCGTTTGCGCTCGGGCAAAGACTTGCGCGAGCAGCCTTCGGCAATATTCAGGTGCACGGAAAGTACTGCCCTCCTAATTTGTGAAGTAAGGGCATAGCGCTCTTCCGGCGGAAAGGTTTTGGTCCTTCTGTAATATTCAAGGGTTAAGGCCCTGGAGTACTGAAAAACATCCAATTTGGTGTGTGCTAATTTCAAGTACATAGTAGTGGCTTTCCTCTAAATTAAACAACCTGCTCCCCAGTTGTAATAGGGAAGGCTCCTGGTGGTTTAATGAAGCTCACCGACTCACCACTGACCACTCACCCTCCATACAGCACCTGGCAGTTCTCGCAGAAAAAGCTCCGCCGGGGATTGACGCCCGTGTGCTTTTTGACGAAGGGGGTGTCGCAACGGGGGCAGGTCTTCTTCGTGTGGGCGAGCCAGTGCTTTTTGAGGGTGCCCTCCTTTTTCCAGTGCAGGAAGTCGAAGCTGTAGGTGCGGGCCTCTTCAACCAGCTCGTTCAGTTTTTTGGGCGGCAGCGCGCCGATGGTGGACTCGGGGTGCAACTTGATGCGGAAGAACACCTCGTTCTTGATGATGTTGCCCACCCCGCTGAAGATGGCCTGGTCAAGCAGGGCATCGCACACCAGGGTATCGGGCTGGCTCTTGAGCTTGCGTTTGGCGTTGAGGGGGTCCCAGGCGTCCTGGAGCACATCCGTAGACCAGTCGTACAAGGGATCCAGGTCGGTGGTCTCCAGGATCTTGACCGCGCAGTTGTAGTTGTTCCACTCGCCGTTGTCGAAGAAGAGCGAGAGCTTGGGCACTTTCTGGGGGTCGTAGTGCTTGCTGTTGAGGTAGTAGTTGCCGAACATCAGGTAGTGGATGCGGATCGAGCAGTCGTCGAAGACCATGAGGAAATGCTTGCCCCAGCTCTTCAGGTCGCGGAGCACCTGGCCGCTGATCCTGTCCATATCGATCTTGCTGGCCCCAGTGGCCGAGCGCACCTTCTTACCTATAAATACCTGTGCTTCTTCTTTCAATATCACCAGTGAAGGACCTTCCATAGCTTCTATTCCCTGCAAAAGCCGTGCTTCCCTTAAAAGTCATTAAGTCATAAGGTCATTGGGTCATTGATGTATCCGGGGCAAGACATTTCCCGGTACCGGGTGCCTGATTATCGAAGCCTGGAGGACCGTTCATCCTGTTTCACGTCCCCCGTCTCCCGTTTCACGACAGGCTCCCGTGCCGTGGCTTTTCTCTTAGCATGTAATTTGTAGCTTTAAGTTCATGATTCGAAAGACCAGAGAAAAGATCCGGAAGTTCTGGGCCAGCCTGGCCCTCTTGTCGGTAGAAATGGTGTTGATCACGGCTGTATTTGTCGTATCGCTGTTGCTATTCGTGTTCATTGCCCGCAACGTGTTCGTGGTGGGCAAGAATGAGATCGACCACAAGGTCTTTGCCTTTGTTGGCGAAGCCCTGCCCTCACCTAAGTACGACAACTTCATGCTTTTCATCACGTTCCTGGGGCGGCACGAGTTCCTCATCCCGGCCAACCTGCTGATGATCGCCTTTTACCTTTTTGTAAAGAAGCACCGCTGGTATTCGATCAAGGTGCCGGCCGTGGCCATCACTTCCGTGCTGCTGATGTTTGTGCTGAAGAACCTCTTTGGACGTGCACGCCCCAGCGGTGAGCCCTTCGGTCCCCTGCTGTTTGAGGCCAACGGTCTTTCCTTCCCCAGCGGGCATGCCCTGATGAGCGTTACCTTCTATGGCCTGCTCATCTATATCACCTGGCACGAGGTAAAGAACCCCACCTTGAAGTGGGCCCTTATTATTGCCCTGCTCCTGCTGATCCACCTGATCGCCTTCAGCCGTATCTACCTGCGGGTACACTATTTCACTGATGTGACGGCCGGCCGGGCCATGGGCTTTATCTGGCTGGTCTTCTCGCTGAAGGCTATGCGCCGCATTGAAAAGTTCAGCCGCCGCAATATCGACCCGGTGGTGAAGGAAGTGCCGGCCCCGCAGAGTTAAGGGTTTCACGCAAAGGACTAAGAGGACGCTAAAGCACGAATGAAAGGAGAACAGGGAACGCAGATTCTTATGATACTTATGATCATCACTGATCTTAATAATCATAATGATCTGTGCTCTCTCCTAATCCCCATACTATTGCCGTTGCCCTGCACTGTCCCTCTTCCAGGTATCCACGCGGTGGTCGTCGGCAGCGGTGTCAATAGACCTGCGGGCATCCGTACCCTGGACGACCGTATCGCCGGACAGGCCGCCACTGGGATCGCCGGCTCCCTGGAAGCCGTCGTTGACGGTGCCACTCTCGCCTTTATTTTCATTGCCGGGGTTACATGCCTGCAGTACCACAAAGCCTGCCAGTATCACTAATAACTTTTTCATACGTCTCTTGTTTAGTCTTAACGATTATTGTTTGGGGTATTCAACCGGACGGAACCCGGCTCGTTGTTGCAGGCCCACAGCCCGCCAGCCAATAGCCCTTCCGCCAGTTCATACCCTTTGCTCAAGTTCTGGGGGATAGTACAACAACTTTGCCATGCGGGAGGGAGGAATTGGGAAGTAAGAATTAGGACAACTCTACTATAGATAGCTAGGAAGGATGGATGAGTGGTAGGGAGGAAGCCGCGAGCGTGCCGTATTTTCCGGGAAAGAAACCAATGATGAGAAAGATAGCACTACTGGCAGCGATACTCTTTTTAGGTAGCACCGCCTTTGGGCAGGCCGATACCCTGGCGAAAAAGAAATGGCACTGGGGCGGCGGCACGGCCGACACGGCAGCCGGTTATGCACAGGCCGTGCTGGTCGACAACATCTTATACGTTTCGGGCGTGCCGGGCCGCGGCAGCATAACCCAGCAGCTGCAGGGTGCCTACCGGGGCATCGAAGCCACGCTGAAGGCCTATGGCCTCAGCTTCCACCACGTGGTGAAGGAAAACCTTTACGCCCTTGATATAGAAGCCGTTAAGGCCAACAACCACATCCGCAAGGCCTTCTACAAGGGCGACTACCCCGCCGCTACCTGGGTGCAGATCAGCCGCCTCTATATGCCCGAAGCGCTGGTGGAGGTGGAAGTGATCGCCCATATGCCGAAACGGTGAGTGGTCAATGGTGAGTGGTGAGTGGGGGCCTCCGGTCCAATGAGGCGGCAAAGGACCCTGAAAACCTGGACAGGATTACGGGCAGAGCCTCCTGGGTCTGCTTCAGAACAGCTTTTAGGAGCCATGGAGGTGTCGAAGGCCGTACCCAACTCAGGTACCAGCTGCAGGAAACCAGGTGGCTCTTATTACTCACCACTCACCATTCACCATTCACCCCTCGCCACTCACCCCAAAATTTAACTACTCAATTCTTTAGCAGTCAGGCCCTCAAATAGTAACTTGCGCCCATGCAAGAATACCTGAAGGGATTGAACGAACAGCAACGCAAGGCTGTGATCACTACCGAGGGCCCGCTGATGATCGTGGCGGGCGCCGGTAGTGGAAAAACCAAAGTACTGACCACCCGAATAGCTCACTTACTGGCCAAAGGCATCGATGCCTTTAACATACTGGCCCTGACCTTTACCAACAAGGCGGCCGCCGAGATGAAGGAGCGTATCGAGCACATCCTCAAAAGCAAGGAAGCCCGTAATCTGTATATAGGAACGTTTCACTCGGTGTTTGCCCGCATCCTGAGGGCCGAGGCCCACCGCATCGGCTACCCCAACGCCTTTACCATCTACGATACCGACGACGCCAAAAGCGTCATCAAGGCCGTGGTGGGCGAGCTGAACCTCGACGTGCAGCACTACAAGCCCAACGCGGTGTACAACCGCATCTCGGGGGCCAAGAACGCCCTGGTGGGCCCCTCGGAGTACAAGACCGACTATGCCATCCAGCAAGAGGACATGCGGGCCAACCGCCCCATGATCGGCCACATCTACGAGGCATATGCCAAGCGCTGCTTCAAGAACGGCGCCATGGACTTCGACGACCTGCTCATCAAGATGTACGAGCTGCTGAAGCAATTCCCCGAGGTGCTGCACAAGTACCAGCACAAGTTCAAGTACATCATGATCGACGAGTACCAGGATACCAACCCGGCGCAGTACGAGATCATCAAATTGTTGGGGGCGGCCCACGAGAACGTGTGCGTGGTGGGCGACGATGCCCAGAGTATCTACTCGTTCCGCGGGGCTACCATCCAGAACATCCTGCAGTTCCAGAAGGACTACGACGATGTGGAGGTGATCAAGCTGGAGCAGAACTACCGCTCTACCCAGAGCATCCTGAAAGTAGCCAACGAAGTCATCAAGAATAACAAGGGCCAGATCCCCAAGGCCCTGTGGACCGAGAACGCGGCAGGGGAGAAGATCCGCCTGGTGCGCACCATGACCGACAACGAGGAGGGCAAGTTCATTGCCGATGCCATCCAGGAGCTGCGCCTGCGCGAGCATTATACCAACAAGGACGTGGCCATCCTGTACCGCACCAACGCCCAGAGCCGTTCGTTCGAAGAAAGCCTGCGCCGCATGTCGATTCCCTATACCATCTTCGGGGGCATCTCGTTCTACCAGCGCAAGGAGATCAAGGACTTCGTGGCCTACCTGCGCCTGGTGGTGAACCCCAGGGACGAAGAAGCCCTCAAGCGGATCATCAACTACCCCGTGCGCGGTATCGGCAAGACCTCCGTGGACCGCGCGGTGATGAACGCCAACGAGCGCGGCATCTCCATGTGGGAAGTGCTGGAGGCAGCCCCTATGTTCGGCTTCAAGGCCGGTACCCTGCAGGCCATCGAGGAGTTCGTGCTCATGATCAAGTCGTTCCAGAGCATGCTGCCTACCAAGAACGCCTACGACATCGCCTTCCACGTGGGTAAGCAGACCAACTTCGTAAAAGAGCTGTTCAACGATAAGAGCACCGAGGGCGTGCAGCGCTACGAGAACGTGCAGGAACTCCTGAACTCCATTAAAGAGTTTACCGAAACGCCCCTGAGCGAGGAGAGTGGCGAGGTGGGCGATAAGGGCCTGGGCACCTACCTGCAGCAGATCACCCTGCTGACCGACGCCGACGAGAAGGACCCTAATGCCGACACCGTGAAGCTGATGACCATCCACGCGGCCAAGGGACTGGAGTACCCCGTAGTGTTCGTGGGCGGCCTGGAAGAAGGCCTCTTCCCCAACGCCATGAGCCTCAACACCCGCGAGGAGCTCGAAGAGGAGCGCCGCCTGTTCTACGTGGCCATCACCAGGGCGAAGGGACGTCTGTACCTTACCTATTGCAATACGCGCTATAAGTTCGGCCAGCTGGTGCAGAACGAAGCCTCCCGCTTCCTCGATGAAGTGCCCCCCGAGTTCCTCGACAAGAGCTATGCCGGCGGTGGCGTCAAGAACCAGTCTTCCGGCTTTGGGCAGGGCTCGGCCTTCGAGCGCATGCAGCGGGGTTTTGGCAACACCCAGCCTAAGGAGCGCAACGTGGTGACCACCCTGCTGAACACCAACAAGCCTAAGGAAGTGGCGCACGTGCCGTCTTCGAACTTTGTGCCTTCCGACATCACCAAGCTGGAAGTGGGCACGCGGGTGGAGCACCAGAAGTTTGGCTTTGGCGAAGTGCTGAAGCTGGAAGGCTCCAACCACAACCCCGTAGCCACCATCAAGTTCGACGCCAACGGCGAGAAGAAGATCATGCTGAACTATGCGAAGCTGATGATCGTGTGAAGGAATGAGTGATGAGTGATCAGTGATGAGTGGAATCGTAAATGGTCAATCGTGAATAAATAAGTCAGAAGATGCCGCAGTGATGCGGCATTTTTGTTTATGGGAGTTATCGCATTATATTAGATACCGCAACTCATAACTAATGAAGAAGCAAAAGCAATTATTCCTGATCTCCCTCCTGTCTCTTGCAGGACTACTCACTTATACCTGGACGGTACTCTTGTTTACCGATCCATTGGCCACTTGGCGGCACTATATAGGATTGATGCTCTTTGCCGTGGTGCTCTTTCTGTATACAAGGAATTTCGCAAAGGCTGTAGTGGCCACAGGGATTTATCTTATTCTGGCCACTTGCAACCTGCTGGCTCTGACGCCATCCATCACCACCACGCGGTTCGGATTGAACATTGGACCCGATGGCCTGTATACGCCACCCTTTCAACTCCTGTCTTTAGGAATCTTTATTGCGTACTTCTTCATTAACCTTAAAGCATTGATCCATATACAGCTGGATTATCAGGAGGCGAAAGCATTAAGAATGCAGAATAAAACCTGATGGACTATAGCGCCAGGGGATACAGGTAATGTAGTAAATTGTCTTTGCCCGCTAAGGGAACAATCAACCATAAAGCATATTAGAATGGACCAACGACTGACCCTTATTACCCTTGGGGTATCCAATCTCCAGACCTCTATAGACTTTTACGAAAAGAAGTTCGGCTGGCAGCGCACAGCAGCCAGCAACGGCGATATCGTGTTCTTCCAGCTCAATGGGATACAGCTGGCCTTGTTCCCGCGGGAGAGCCTGGCCGAAGATGCCCACGTGGCGTCAGGGGGCACAGGCTTCAGGGGCTTCACCCTGGCCTACAACACCCGCAGCGAAGCGGAAGTCGACGCGGTGGTGAACCATTTACGCGGGCAGGGCGTCACCGTGGTGAAGGAGCCGCAGAAAGTGTTCTGGGGTGGCTACAGCAGTTACGTGTCCGATCCCGATGGCAATCTCTGGGAGATCGCCTACAATCCCTACCTGCCGATGGATGAGAAGGGGAATGTTATTGGGCAATAACGGAGACAATAAACGGCTATCCATGGAGGGAACCCCACTCTGCTAGGAGTGGCGTGTTTGTAGTAAAGGGTGTGAGGGAAGCAGGCGGCTCCGTAGGTGCCGTGTCGGTAGCCAGCTTCTGTCCTACAGGAAGGCAGGTGTCCTATAATTTACAGGTAGCACCTACGGCGCATGGTTCCTCTTATTGATTTCGTTTGCTACACACAGGTAGCCGCTACGGGGCAGGGTTCCGGCTTAGAAGAGGCCAAAGCCCGGTAGCAATGATGTCCATAAGAGGCAAATTGTTTGCAGGCCGCCCCGATGAATTCCTGCCTGTATGGTTATGCGCTTGTTCTTACAAGGGTAAGACTACGCCGGTTGGGGCCTTTAAAGGTTGCTTGCAACAAAGGACTCTGAGCCCCGTTAGGGGCTCCTGCTTTGTAGGAATCCAGCCCTGGAGGATTTCTGCTCCGTAGGAGCAGCTCTTTGGGGTCTGACCGGGAATCAATCTATCGGCTCATGGAAGGTGTACCGTGTATCATAATCCACGCCGAAGGAGTTCAACATCTTATGGTATTCTTCCATGAAAGTCACCTTGTGATGATGTTCCTTCTGATGGTGCACATATTTTACCACCGTATCAATCTGCGAGCGCGAGTGGCTGAAGGCACCATACCCCTCCTGCCAATGGAAATGTTGCCTGGTTAAACGGTCTTTATTGATCCACTCTGCCGATTTTCCTTTCACCAGGCGCATGATATCGGAAAGGGATTGATCGGGATTCCATCCTATAAACAAATGCAGGTGGTCGGGCATGTTGTT
>DASWYM010000265.1:0-4785 GCA_036404975.1 Chitinophagaceae bacterium | reverse complement strand
TAGTTCGTCTAAAAGGTCGGTGTGGGTCATTATCAAATATAAATAGCTTATTGCTTGTTAGAAGAGGTTGGCGGCAAGCAGCTTTAGCATGCCTGTCTAACCATCGATCCCTATAGGACGATAAAGTAAACGAACTACTGGTTTGAGACAGCCCCACTGCAATAAGCATAGATTCCTGCCCGTCCGGTCAGGCAGGCTTACGGGATGACATTGATATAGTCAATACTAATCACCGGCACTTCGATAGCCATAGGTCGTTAAAGACCCTAAAACAGGAAGAATTAGGCAACATAGGCCCTTATAGACCCACCCTGCTTCTTTGGCCCATGGTTGTTTAGGAACTTTACAGTGGTTAGGTAAGAGTGCCCGCCTGAACGAATCATTCGGGCAGCTCTATTCAAACGAATAAACAGAGGTTTATTCTCTGGTTCTTTGACATGGCGGATCTGTGGCTGAAGGGGACCTGGGCTGCAGATTACAGAGGTCCCCGCATCATTCTCCAGTATGTGCCGGCTTTCACCCGTATATGTGCCGTGCCTTTATAGGTCGGGAGAAATACGGGACAAATACGGGCGAGGAGGGATTAGGAGAAACCCTGGTAGGAAAGGGCAAAGCTGGCAGCTGGTGGCTAGCAACTCATGGGGCGCAGATCTTCCCGGGCACAAAAAAGCCCCGCCGGTGAGGCAGGGTTTTGAATGAGGTGGGCGGCCGGTGGTTAGTCCATCTTCGCTTCGGTGCTGGTGGGATGAGCCGCACCACCGGTAGCCGGAGCCGCAGGCGATACCGCCTTTACGATCTTGCTGTTGGGGTTCTGCGGCAGCCAGGGCATATCGGGCACGGGCACCCGCTGGCTGTAGTAGTTGTTCTGCAGCGAGTCGTTCCAGCCGTTGGGGTTATTGTTGAAGGTCTTGGAGCTGAAGTAGGCGCTGCCGTGAACAGTATTGTAGGTGCGCAGTAACTGCAGCTGGCGGGGCAACTGGTCGGCACGGTGCCAGGGCCAGTTCTTGGGCTCGTAGGCGCGGTACACACCATGGCCGATGTACATATGGCGGCCATAGGAGTGCTTGCTCCACCAGTCGATAAGGGTTTCGAAGGCTACCTTGGGATGGCCCATCTCCCAGTAGAGCTGGGGCACCACGTAGTCGATCCACCCGTTCTTCGTCCACAGCAGGATGTCGGCATAGAGGTCGTCGTAGTTGGTCACGCCGGCCTGGGTGGGGCTGCCCATGGGGTCCTTGTCGTCGTTGCGCCATACGCCAAAGGGTGAGATGCCAAACTTCACCCAGGGCTTTTCTTCCTTGATGGCCCCGCTGAGGGCCACGATGATAGAGTCGGTATTGCTACGGCGCCACTCGTCCCTGGTCATACCGATACCGTATTGCTGAAAGGTCTTCCAGTCGGGGAACTCCTTGCCGGGCACGCGATAGGGGTAGAAGTAGTCGTCCATATGGATGGCGTCCACGTCGTAGCGCTTCACGATGTCGCGCACTACGCCGGTCACCCACTTCTGGCCTTCCTTGTTACCGGGGTCGAAATAGAGCTTGCCGCCATACGACACGAACCACTCGGGGTGGAGCTTCGTGATGTGGTTGGGGGCTATAGAGGCTTTGCCGATGGAAACATTGGCGCGGTAAGGGTTCAGCCAGGCGTGGAACTCGAAGCCGCGCTTGTGCGATTCTTCGATCATGAACTGCAGGGGGTCGTAGTAAGGGGCGGGGGCCTTTCCCTGCTTGCCGGTCAGCCACTGGCTCCACGGTTCGTAGGGCGAGGGGTAGAAGGCATCGGAGGCAGGGCGCACCTGCACAATGACGGCGTTCATGCCGTTGCGCTGGTGCATTTCGAGCTGGCGGATGAACTCACGCTTCTGGTCTTCGGCATTATACTGCTGGGGAAGAGGCCAGTCGATGTTGTCGACCGTAGCGATCCATACGCCGCGGAACTCGGGGCGAGGGTTAGCAACTTCTACTACGGATGAGTCTTGCGCCACGGACAGAAGGGTGGCCAGGGCAAGGATTAAGGTGAAAAAGGATTTGGACATAGCAACAAGGGGTGATTTCAACACCAAATTACAACTATTCTGCGCTGCGGAGTTTATCCAGGAGATTACTTAACATTTCTGCTTCAGATTCCGTTAAACTCTTCATAATAGCGTCAAACTGGTCAACTTCGGCATCCATCTTTTGCAGGAGCTTCTGTCCCTTGTCGGTAAGGATCACATCCACCAGGCGCTTGTCCTTCGGGCAGGGGGTTTTCTTCACCAGGCCCTTAAGCACCATACGGTCAACAATGCGGCTGGTATCGCTCATGCGGTCGATCATGCGCTCGCGGATCTGCAGGGTCGAGAGGGGCTCGGGGTGCGAGCCCCGGAGGATCCGCAGGATGTTGTACTGCTGGTGAGTAATGTCTTCTTTAGCGAGGAACTGCTTAATCCGTTCGATGGTCCAACCATAAGTGTACAGGATGTTGACCATAGCTTTCTGGCGCTGGTTACGGAATTTGTTCTGGTGTATGTCTTTGTTTATGCCCATGGGGATCGGTTAGTGGACGTGTGAAGAAAAGCTGCTAGCTATTAGCTGCTAGCTTCTAGCCGTACACTCAAGGTGACTCCTATTACGGAGACGGCTATAGACCATGGACTATAGACCATGGACCACTTCTATTTCACAGCTCCTCAAATATATGTTTTCAGCCCCAAACTTTCACACCTTCGGAGCAGTTGGCGCAGATATCGATGTTCTGGCGGCTTTGTAAGACTTTGGAACGGAAGGTATTGTAGTTTCCCGACGTCCACAGCTCCTTAAAACTCTGGTGTTGCAGGTTTCCCAGCTTGTGCTGGGCGTCCTTGTCGAAGCAGCAGGGCACCACCGCCCCGTCCCAGGTGATGACGGGATCGTGCCACAGGCGCCAGCAGTGGTTCTGGTTGTTGCCCTTGAACTCCATCCGGCCATTCTTGCCCCGCTTGTAGCGGCTGTATTTGTTGTTGGTGGGGATCAGCTTGTTGGGGTCGTTTTCGAAGTCGTAGACCTGGGCGGTCTTCAGGCGCACCTGGTCGACCCCTATCTCCCGGGCCAGCCGCTGCACTTCTTCGATCTGGTGCTCGTTGTGGCGCACCACCAGGAACTGGAAGATGATAAAGGGGGTGCGGCTCCTAAGCTCCTTTTTCCACTTCACCACGTTGCGGGCGCCTTCCAGCACCTTGTCGAGCTGGCCGCCCACCCGGTACTGCTGGTAAGTTTCCTGCGTGGTGCCGTCGATGGAGATGATGAGGCGGTCGAGGCCGCTTTCCACCGTGCGGCGGGCCACCTCGTCTTTCAGGTAGTGGGCGTTGGTGGAGGTGGCGGTATAGATCTTTTTGGAGGCGGCGTACTGCACCATATCCAGGAACTGGGGGTTCAGGTAGGGCTCGCCCTGGAAGTAGAACACCAGGTAGGTGAGGTCGGGGGCCAGCTGGTCGATGGTCTCGCTGAAGAAGTCATGCTTCAGCATGCCGGTAGGCCGCGAAAAGGCCCGCAAGCCGCTGGGGCACTCCGGGCAGCGCAGGTTGCACGAGGTGGTGGGCTCGAAGGAAATAGAGATGGGCATGCCCCACTGCACGCTGCGGCCCGTCCACTTGCTCCAGTGGTAGGAGGCGTACACCTTGGCCATGTTGAGCAGGCGCCTGGGTGTGACCTTGGAGAAGAAGTTGACGGTATCGTTCCAATTGAACTGGACCACAGATTAAGGGATTAATAGGATTAGCAAGATGATTTAAAGGACGTGAAAGTACGGAGGAAAGTTTATAGTCTATGGTCCATAGACCATAGTAGGGCCTTCTAGTAAGATTCGCTCTCACCAGCCAGTAAAGACTCCTCCTGCTGTAGTACACGGCAATGGCCCATAGACCATCAACTATGGACCTTTTCCTTAGAAAAGTGCGTTAAAAGGGATGAGCCATTTCTCCAATTCTGAGCTTTGAATTAGTATTGCACCAATGCCGCCGAAGAAAAAGAAGTCGTCCTCCAGCAGTGGTGCCCGCCTGTTTATCCTGTTTACCGTTCTGGCGGCGGTGGGGGGCATGGCCTACCTGGTGTACCTGTGGTCGGAAACGAGGGGCGAGCGCTTTGTGACCTACGAAGAGTTCGGCATCCCCATGCCGGTGCACTACGGCATCCACGGTATCGACGTGTCGCGCTACCAGCAGCGCATTTCCTGGAAGGCCGTGAGCAAGATGGAGGTGGAGGGTATCCGCCTGGGCTTTGCTTTCATAAAGGCCACCGAAGGCGTGTCGCGCGTGGATCCGTTCTTTAAGCGCAACTGGAAGAACAGCAAGGAGGCGGGCATCGTGCGCGGGGCCTACCACTTCTTTATTGCTTCCAAGGACGGCCGCGCCCAGGCGAAGCACTTTATCGAGCACGTGGTGCTGGAAAGCGGCGACATGCCTCCGGTGCTGGACGTGGAGAAGACCTTCCGCGTGCCCTCGGCCCGCCTGCGCGAGGAAGTGAAGGAGTGGCTACTGATCATGGAGGAGTACTACAACGTAAAGCCCATTATTTATACCAACGCCGACTTCTACAAGCAGCACCTGCAGGGCCACTTCGACAACTATCCCCTGTGGGTGGCGCATTACCTGCAGCCCCACCAGCCCCGGGTGAGCCGCGACTGGAGCTTCTGGCAGCACAGCGAGCAGGGCAAGGTGGACGGCATTCTCTCGAAGGTGGACTTCAACGTTTTCAAGGGCGATTCGGTGGAGTTCCGATCTTTGTTAGTACCTTAAAGGAGCTTATGTACGACGAAAAAGACGTGGGC
>DASWYM010000264.1:0-3440 GCA_036404975.1 Chitinophagaceae bacterium | reverse complement strand
GCTTTGTTTCCCCCTCATTGAAAAGCCTGCCTCAGGATTTTACAGCCGAATTCGATTTGCTCCTGGACTATAATACCGGCGAAGAAGGATATCCTTTACCGAATGTGCAGATCCGGCTCCTGGAGCTCCTGAAAGCAGATGCTACAGCCAGGGCCTTCCTCAACAAGGGCGAGACCCTTTCCGATGTGGTGGTCGAACTGTCGCCAGCCGGCGAAGAAACCTCGATGATTGAATACCGCAGCAGCCTGAGTGGGAGGGAGCACCTCAGTAATGATCCGAAGACACTTCGAAAGCTGGATTCTTATTTCGGCAAGCCGATGCACCTGGCCATCTGGGTGCAGGGGGAGCGTTTCCGCTTGTGGATCAATGGCGAAAAGGTTTACGACATCCCCAACGCCGTTCCGGTGAAAGCAGCCTTCAACCGGCTCAGCTTTTCTACGGAGTCTTCGATGTATACCGGACAGCAGGTAGGCATGTACGTTTCCAATATCAAAATAGCGGAAGGTGCCCCTGACCTCCGCAACAAATTAATCACAGAAGGAAAGCTGGAAACCACGGGCATTTTGTTTGATGTGGCCTCCGACCGGATCATGCCCGGGAGTTATAGCGTATTAAAAGAGATTGCCCAAGTACTGAAAGACAACCCGTCGGTGAAAGTGAAAATCACCGGACACACCGACAGCGATGGCGATACCGGTCAGAACCTGGACCTGTCTAAACGCAGGGCGGTGTCGGTAAAGAAGGCATTAAGCAGCGAGTTTAAAATTGAGGCCGACCGGATGCAAACCGATGGGGCGGGGGCAACAAAGCCGGTTGCCGACAACAGCACCAGGGAAGGAAAGTTCCGGAACCGCAGAGTGGAGTTTACCCGGCTGTAAAGAGAAACAGGAATCCAAAAACACCTAAAATATAGTTCCACCAACATGAAACAATATCTGCATCCAGTCATCATCCTGCTGATGACTATGATAGGTCTAAGTATTTCTCCTGCCGCTTTTTCACAAAAGCTCCTCGATATCAACCTGGCGGAGTGGGTGGGGAGCATCCCGGTGGTGCCTGCTAAAGCACACGAGGTGCATTCCCGCTTCTCTATGCCTTCAGCCGATGGCGACCGCTTTGCCGATGCTGTATTTCTCAATCCTGTTTATGAACAGGCCGTGGAATGGTTGTCTGAGCTGCATAGGGAAAGGATCGAAAAGAGAATAAACGAAAACCGCAGGGAGCAAATGACCTACGCCGTTCAGTTTGATGATGAACGAACAAAGCTGGCGTTGCGTCCCCTGGTAGGACAGGAGGTCAGGAGGAAATATGCCGGTACCAGCGAAGAAGGCAGGCAGCTGTTGCAGCAATTGATACAACTGGAAGCGGCCTTTGACTTTTTGTCCTTCTATAAAGAGTGGGACAAGATCACCAAAGAGCAGATGGCATTGGATGCCGAATGGAACAGCCTGGCTTTTGAACTGGAAAGAAAGATCCCTATGGTGCAAACGGAGTGGGGGCTGCAAAAAGACGATAAAAAGCAAAAAGAAGTGAGTGAGCGCCTGGCCAGGAAGAAGATAAAAGATGGTACGTCTATTTTTACAAAAAGGCAGCAGTCCTGGACCGCTTATTTCGATAAATACGCCCGGGCTATCGGTACGTTTGAACAACTGGTCGCCCAGGCGAAAGGGAGCAACCTATTAAGGAATGATCCTGCGATCAAAGTCCTGTTGAGTGAAGTGCAGGCAAGGGCCATTGAGGCCATGGAAAAGCTGATCTGGATGGAATTTAACCTGGTGGCACAGGGAGAAATGCTGTTCCAGGACGAGCAGATACTAAAGGGCTACCTGGTAGAAGAGCGGTAAAGGCCCGGCAGTAGTCTATTGCAAGTTTTGTAACTATCTTGCAGCCGTCGCCAAAACCGCTTACTGCTATGCCTTCTCCCCGCTTTGATACCGTAAGTTTAACCAAAGAAACTGCTGTCGTATGAATTCCATAACCTTGGCTATAGTCGACGATCACCAGGTGGTCATTAATGGGTTGGTGAGTATGCTTTCTGCAGAG
Source organism: Chitinophagaceae bacterium (assembly GCA_036404975.1). Taxonomy (GTDB): domain Bacteria; phylum Bacteroidota; class Bacteroidia; order Chitinophagales; family Chitinophagaceae; genus Flavisolibacter. The sequence goes on along the minus strand of DASWYM010000264.1, from coordinate 1,397 downwards.
CCTTCCATAAACGTGGTGTATACCACCACCAGGGGCAGCGAACTGCTGGAGTTCCTGCACCACCAGCAACCCGACGTGATCCTGCTCGATATACAGATGCCCACGATGAACGGCATCGATTTGTGTAAGCAGGTACTAAAGGCCTGCCCCCAGGTCAGGGTCATTGCTTTCAGTTCGTACGACGACACGCACTACATCAGGCAGGTGTTGCGCAGCGGCGCCTCGGGCTACCTGCTTAAGGATGCCGGCCAGCAAACCATCGTGAATGCCCTGGCGGCCGTGGTGCGCGGTGAGCAGGTGATCGACGAATCGGTCAAAAAGCTCCTGTTGCAGGAAAGCATAACCGGCCAGCGCCGGTCCATCTACGAAGTGCCCCTCACCAAACGCGAAAAAGAGATCCTGAAACTGGTCGCCGAAGGCCTGAGCAACCAGCAGATCGCCGACCAGCTCTTCATAAGCCTGCGCACCGTGGAAACCCACCGCTTCAACCTGACGCAGAAACTGGAAGTCAAAAATGCGGCGGGCCTGGTAAAGGAAGCCATTCGGCGGGGGCTGACCGAATAGCTATAAGGCATATGCCTGTTGGTGGTCTATAGCGTGGTAGCAGGGTTGCGTGAGGACACGCGCCCCGGCAGCAAAGGTCGGCGGGGACGCCTTCCGGGGCTGAAATAGTGCTCTATAAATCTTCCGGACAGCCGTGGGTCCTCACACACCATCATAGCTTTGTTGTACTGATCCAGTTCTACTGAATCTCCCTACCCAGTACATACAATTCTATAACACAAGAGCACCCAACGAGCAACTACGAGAAACAAGAAACGCTGCCTGGATCAGCATCCAACTTCCAACGTCTAACGTCTCAACCTTTTGCCCTTACGTACTACTACGTAATTGTGTAAATCCAAAGTCCGGCTGAAACGGATCCCTCCGGGAGATTGTTGCTTTGCACTATTCATCACAACAATCAAATCAACAACATGAAACCAAAAACTATTCTTCCCCTCATTGCCGGGATCTGCCTGCTGGGCACCTTTTCTTTTTTCTCCTGTAAAAAGGAAAAAGTAGAAAAGCCCCTGGCTGAAGCCGTACTGGCACCTACCAAAACCGACACGGCCGTTACCGGCAGCCTGCAATTCTTTGAAGAGAAGGACGGGCGTGTTACGATGAAGCTGGATATTACCGTTCCTAAAAAACGCAACAGCACCGTCGCCATACACCTTCACGAACACGGCCTATGCGGCAATGCGGGCGCCGATGCCCACGGCCACTGGAACCCTACCGGCAAAAGCCACGGCATGTGGGGCTCCGGCAACTTCCATGCGGGCGATATCGGCAATATTGCCCTGGACGAGAACGGCCGGGGAAGCCTCCAATTGACCACCGATCTATGGACCCTC
>DASWYM010000263.1:0-4674 GCA_036404975.1 Chitinophagaceae bacterium | reverse complement strand
GGTGTCGATGATGGCTTTGGCAGGAAGGTAGACGTCCTGTTGCTTGTTCCACACCTGTATCTCGAGGTAAGGAAATCCGTGTTCGTCGAAGGCACCTGCTATGCTGCGCTCCATAGGATTAAAGATAAGGGATAAGGAATGTGCGAATGAGCAAATGTGCAGATGTGTAAATAAGAAAAAGGGGAACGCGGATTATTATGATCCTGATGATGGATCATGATCTTTTACGGGTGCTTTTATCCAGTAAATCCTTCTAATCCCCCCAAATCCGGGTTCAGACAATTCCCCATAGACCCAAAACAGGAAGAAATAGGAAACATAGACCCATGTAGACCCGGGGTACTTCGCCAGGTCATAATGCTTTAAGATCTTTACAGTGGATAGGCAAGAGTGTAAGTCCGGATTGTTTTTATTGTATTCATAACACAAACAAGGCGCATTTAAGGGCAGGGGCGGTTAATGGATGGTTTCCTTAACAGTTAGTAAACCCTCAAATCCTTGGCTCCCCCCTATATTTGCGCAAACCATATAAATCATGGAGCAAGTAATTGATATCAAGAAGCCTGTAGCGATTGGAGCCGATCATGCCGGCTTTCACTACAAGGAGTTCGTGGCCGGCCTGCTGCGGAGCATGGGCCTGGAAGTAAAAGACTTTGGTGCCCATGGCCCCGACTCGGTCGATTATCCCGATTTCGCTCACCCGGTAGCCGACGCCATAGAGGCCGGCGAGGCCCAGTGGGGCGTGCTGGTTTGCGGCAGTGCCAATGGGGTGGCCATCACGGCCAATAAGCACCAGGGCATTCGTGCCGCTATCTGCTGGACCGAGGAAGTGGCCCAACTGGCCCGCCAGCACAACAATGCCAACATCATTTGTATCCCGGCGCGCTTTGTGTCGCAAAAGGTGGCCGAAGCGATGCTGACCACCTTTAAAGAAACCTCCTTTGAGGGTGGCCGCCACGAGAACCGTGTCAACAAGATTGCCTGCTCCATTTCACAATAAAGCAACAGGAGGAACCTATACATGCGAAAACTATTTACAGTGGTATTGGCCATTGGTACCTTTAGCGCGATGGCTCAGAAAGGTCCCGAGACCTATGCAAAGACAATCACGGCGGCGGACCTGAGGCAGCACCTCTATATTGTGGCAGGGGCAGAGATGCAAGGTCGCGAGACCGCTACCGAAGGACAGCGCAAGGCGGCAGCTTATATAGAGACGCAGTTCAAGCGTATCGGTTTGCAGCCCGGTAACAACGGGTCTTTCCAACAGCCTTATCCCCTGTACCAGGACAGCCTGGTGGCTGCCGGCATGGAAGTGAACGGGCAGAAATTCACCCTTGACAAGGATTTTAACACCAACCTGGCCAACACGCCCGCCTTGCAGGCTTTCAGCGAAGCGGTATTCATTGGTCCCTCGGTGACGGCTGACGCTATTAAGGCGGTCAACCTGTCGGGCAAGCTCGTAGTAATTGCCGGTGAATCGGGTGCCAGGGGCCGGGGAGTGGTGGCACCGCGCATGGATGCGATTCGTGGGGGCGGAGCTGCTGCCGTGCTGACGGTATCCGCCAACTACCCACGCCGAGAGCCAGCAGAGCGCAAGGGGCGCCTGGGCCTTTCGTTCTTCAAGCCCTTGATTGGAGCCCAGCAGTTCACCGTATCGGAAGGCGTGGCTAAGGCCATTGTCGGCACTGCCAACGCTGCCGGCGGATCGGGCTACGAGAGCGTGAAGAGCGCTATAACGCCTACAGTAGTAAAGGCCGAGGTGTTGCTGAACGTAGAGAAAGCCACCCGCACCCTGCAGAGCACCAACGTGGTGGGTGTGCTGCCCGGTACTGACCTGAAGGACGAGTACCTGGTGATCACGGCCCACTACGACCATGAGGGATCAAGAGGTGACTCGGTGATCTTCTACGGGGCCGACGATGACGGGTCGGGTACGGTGAGCGTGATCGAGCTGGCAGAGGCGTTTGCCAAGGCAAAGGCGGCCGGTAAAGGACCCCGCCGCTCTATTGTGTTCATGACCGTCAGTGGTGAGGAAAAGGGGTTGCTGGGCTCTGCATATTATGGTGACCATCCCCTTTTCCCGCTGGAGAAGACCACCGCCAACCTGAACATTGATATGATCGGCCGTATCGACCCTAAGCGGACGGTAGGCGACTCGACTAACTATGTGTACGTGGTAGGTGATGACAAGCTGAGCTCGGACCTGCGTCCTATCAGCGAAGCGGTGAATAAGAAGTTTACCAGGCTGGAGCTCGACTATAAGTACAATGCTCCTGACGATAAGGAATTCATCTACTACCGCAGCGACCACTACAACTTTGCGAAGAATGGCGTGCCCATTATCTTCTATTTCAACGGAACGCATGCCGATTACCACCGTCCTACCGATACACCGGATAAGATCAACTACCCGTTGATGGAAAAGCGGGCGCGCCTGGTGTTTCATACCGCCTGGGAGATGGCCAACCGGCAGGAAATGCTGAAACGTGACCGGCCACTGCCGCCTTTAGCAAGGAATTAGGTTCCGATAGCTATCGGAATATTATATTAGGAATCAGGCGTTAATAATGCTAAAGCGGAGGGGAAACCCTCCGCTTTTTTATGGAACAGAAGAGCTTGATGGGCTAGGTGTAGGATTGAAGCACAGCAGTAAATAATTTAAGTAATTTCTAAATACCGGTTAAACCTTGCTATTTAGGGTTGGTCTATACTATACAATCCGATCAATCCTGCCTTGCCCCGACCACATGGAAGTCAAATGAAACCCGGTATGTAAGGGAATGTTCGTTAAACAGCTCCCTCTAATTTTATCAACTGCGTTTATGGGAAGCAAAAGAGATCATAGGGAAGAAGCCCGTACACTTCTTTTATGAACCTGCTCACCCTAAAGAACGTACCGTGCCCTTTTACCGGCCCATGAAACATGAATACCCTTAGCCGTACCCATAAAATGTAAAGGGCTCCATAGCGGAACCCTTTACATTTATAAGTGAAACGTCAAACGTGAGACATTTGGATTACCAGCCCAGGATATAGGCAAACACCAGGGGCGCTACGATGGTCGCATCGCTCTCAATGATGTATTTGGGGGTGTGGATGTCCAGCTTGCCCCAGGTGATCTTTTCGTTGGGGTGTGCCCCGGAGTAAGAGCCGTAGGAGGTAGTGGAGTCGGAGATCTGGCAGAAATAGCTCCAGAAGGGGATCTCGTGCATCTCCAGGTCCTGGTACATCATGGGCACTACGCAGATGGGGAAGTCGCCGGCGATACCGCCACCGATCTGGAAGAAGCCGATGCCCTTGCCGGCGCTGTTGTCTTTATAGTAGTTGGCCAGCCATACCATGTATTCGATACCGCTTTTCATGGTACTGGCTTTCAGCTCACCTTTATATACATACGAAGCAAAGATGTTGCCCATGGTGCTGTCTTCCCAGCCACCTACTATAATCGGCAGGTTCTTTTCGGCGGCCGCAATCATCCAGCTGTCCTTGGTGTTGATCTGGTAGTCGTCCTTCATCACCCCGCTCAGCAGGAGCTGGTACATAAATTCGTGGGGGAAATAGCGTTCGCCTTTGTCGTCGGCGTCTTTCCAGATCTTGTGTATGTGCTTTTGTATGCGTCGGAAAGCTTCCTCTTCGGGAATACAGGTATCGGTTACCCGGTTCAATCCACGCTCCAGCAGGTCCCACTCCATCTGCGGGGTCAGGTCTCTCCAGTTGGGTATGCGCTCGTAGTGGTTGTGGGCCACCAGGTTCATAATATCTTCTTCGAGGTTGGCGCCGGTACAGGAGATCGCCTGGACCTTGTCCTGGCGGATCATTTCGGCCAGGGATACGCCCAGCTCTGCAGTACTCATAGCACCGGCCAGCGTGATCATCATCTTGCCGCCTTCCAATAAATGTTGCTCATAACCTTTTGCCGCATCCACAAGCGCCGCCGCGTTGAAGTGGCGGTAGTGGTGGGTGATAAACTGCGAAATAGGACCTTTGCTCATAGTATTACTTATTGAGCCGCAAAGGTAACGGGAAAGGAGGAATTAGGTTCCGATAGCTATTGGAGTAGGGATTGGGAATTAGGACTCATCGTAGTAGCTGATTTCACAGATTCTTACAAGTGAGGTATCCACTCATTACTCATTACTCATCACTGATCACTGCTTGATAATCAGAAGCCCCGGCAATTGCCGAGGCCCCTTTTAACACACACTAAAACTAACTAAGCTTTGCGGGATTTTTGATAGGTGCTCCACTTGCTGTCGGCAGAGCCCTTCAGAATGATTTTGGTTTCGCTGTTCTCGAGGGTAACATAGTAATGGGTGCCGTCGTCGTTGGCCACTTCGAACAGGTCGGTGATCCAAAGGTCCTGGTATTCTTTCTTTAGTTCGGCCTGCAGCGTCAGGGGCAATTGCAGGGAAGAGATGTTGCGGGTTACACCCAACAGGTTGCCATCAGGCGAATAGAAAGCTGTTACATATTGGCCGCTCATGGCGAACTCTACTTTGTAGAAGTTATCCGTTACCGTCCAGTCGGCTTCCTGGGCGGCAGTAAAGGTGTTTTCAAATGACCTGATCACGGAAGGAGCTACGCGGGGCTCCACCGGCTTAGGGTTACTGCTGTTGGCAAAAGCGGCACTACTAAAGGCCGTGGTTACGATGGTTAAAAAGATAAACAGAGGTT
>DASWYM010000262.1:0-3281 GCA_036404975.1 Chitinophagaceae bacterium | reverse complement strand
TGTTTTTACAGGTTCTTTAATCCTCTAAATCTATTGAATCCTCCCATCCCGATAGCTAACGAGACCGGGTTCACTTACTCTCCCCAAGACCCAAAATAGGAAGAAATAGGAAGTATAGACCCTTATAGACCTACCCTACTTCTTTACCCAAGCTTTGTTAAGGAACTTTGTAGTGGATAGGCAAAAGTGCCAGTCCAAACGAACAGGCAGAGGTCTGTTCTCTAGTTCTTTGACATTGCGGATCTGCGGGAGATGGGGACCTATCCGGCACATTACAGAGGTCCCCGCATCTTTCTTCAATATGCGCCGGATTTGTCCCGTATATGTGCCGTGCCTTTATAGTGCGGGACAAAGGCGGGATAGATACGGGTGAAAGCCGGGAGAAATACGGGGAAAGGGGGTGGAGCAGCGATTAGGTCCCGGTAGCGATCGGGATGGGAATTAGGGATTAGGAATTAGGAGAACCCTGCCGGAAACGGACAAAGCTGGCAGCAGGCAGCTTCTCTTTGGGTCATTACCTTAAGGCCCATAGCGGGAGTACTTTTTGGAAGTTGGCCGGATAGTTAGCGGCTTATTCGGAATCTTCAGAGGAATTGACGAAGCCCAGGTAGCCGTCGCAGGTGGGGCAGTAGAGCTCGATTGCGTCGGTGAGGATCAGCTCCTCCTGGTGGACATGGGTGCCATGGCCCCGCCAGTGACATTTGGGACAGGAGACATCGTCTTTGCTGAATATGGCGTATGAATATATGGGGTGCATACAATACAGTTTGGGGTGAAAGGTCCGGCGTCAAATATCCCTCGTAGTGGCGGCTGAAACAATACCCATTAATGGGTATTTTTCGGGGCCTGGCGACGGCAACTGGCCGGTGCAGCCACTGGGATAAAGGAAAATGTGCAGATGTGTAAATATGCAAATGGAGGAAGCTTAAGCTCCCGTCCTCTTCTCATTGCTCATTACTGATCTGGAAGCTTATTTAAAAAGAAGCCCGCAACCCTGGTAGACGGTGGTGTTGTAGACCACCTTTACCTGTTGGTCGTAGATGAAGTCGCTCATGCCGTCGCTGCAGAAGCGGTGGTAGATCACTACGCGCAGGGTGGCCGAGTCGTTGGCTGTGTTGTATTGGATGCTGTCGCCCGCCACTACCGGGCGCGCCGGCGGGAAGCGGGCAGGGGCAGCCCATTCGGACAGGTGGAAGGCAATGCCTTTCTGCTCGTCAATCTCTATATTCCAGAAAGGCTCATTGCCGATGCCAAAGAACTCGGCGCCCGCCTTGCCTTTGGCCCGCCACACGTCGTTGTCCATCGCCCATGGCAGCTTTTCAAGGAGGTATTCCTTACCCCGCAACAGGTAGACAAGGGTATCGCCCTGCCATCGGTATTTTCCTACTGCCACGCCCTGCTTGTAGAGCCAGAGGTAGCCGCCGGAGGGCACCCATTCCCCTTCAGTGCGGGCAGGCTCCCCACGGCCCACCTTTTCTTCGAGGCGGTAGCGTTGACCCTTATAAAAAGAGACGGTATGTTCACCATCGGGGAGCACAACGCGGTAAAGGCCCTGCGGGGCGGGTGTTTTGTTAAACGGCAGCGAAGTGTCGGGACCTATGGGCAGCGTATCGTTCAACTCGGTGCCGTCGGTCGGAAGGGTATCATTGGTGCCCCTGTTATCACGGGCCTGCTGGTTGCAGGCGAGGCAGAGGACCATTAAAAGAGTAAAAAGGCGGTACATAGTACAGAAGCGTAAATTCTCGTGCCAATAAAATAGCCTGTGCGGCAACACAGGCTATTGAATATTTTAAGTAGCAGGATCCTATCTCACGTTTGACGTTTCCCGTTTAACGTTCATTAGTCCACCACCTGCACGCCCCTGGCAACGAACTGCACCTCCTTTTTAGCGCCCTTGATCTTTTCAATCTCTTCTTTGGACTTGCCGGCATCTTCAGCCATATGCCTGCGGGCCTCTTCGCTCACTTCCTTCACACTGGCAGAGCCATCCACCACCACGGTGTGGCCTACCAGGCTCTGGGGCATAAAGAAGGCATGGTCTTTCGATTTCACCGTAAAGGTAGTGCCATCGGCCTTTTCCAGCTTGATCCAGCAGCCCATGCTCTTGCACACTTCCACTACTTTGCCGCTGATCTTGCCGTTGTAAGCGGCATTGTCTGCCTGTAGCTTCAGGTCGCTCACGCCCAATATAGCACCCGTCGTGTTTAAGAAGTCACCATAGATCACACCTTTGGCAGCGGGCTTTATTTCGGCCGTGTCCTTGCTTTCCCTGGATTCCTGGGCACCGGCGCCCGTAGCCAGCAGTATAAAGGCGGAGAAGAGGAGCTTTTTCATTGTTCCTGGTTTTAGGTAATACAAATATAATCGCTGATGGCACTGATTTTATGGTGATTTCGCTGATTATAAGGGGAGGTAAGACCCTTTAATGGGATAAACCGACTAAATCGGGCTCCAGGCCTTAACCGGCTACCTTCTTGTACTTGTCATTGAGCTTTTTCCCTTCGGCGCAGTAGTCCACCACTTTGGCTATGCGCTCCAGGCGGGTCTTTTCCTGTTTGGCGGTGGTGACCAGCTCGACAAACTCCTTTTTATACCCGTAGCTCAAGCCGTCGAAGAATGCCTGCGCCTTCGGGTGGGCGTCCAGGGCCTGTTGCAGTTCGGCGGGCACTTCGACGGTCTTGTTCTTTACTTCGCGTTTATAGCCTTTGGCATTCACCGCCACCGCCTCACGAATGTACTGAGCCAGTACCTTTTCGTCGATCTTGTCTTCGGCGGTGTATTTGATGCTGCGGCTAAACTCATTGTCGACGCAGTGGTTGAACAGGCCTTTATCGTCTTTCATAGCCGCCCCATTGAAAAAGGTGAACTTCACGTGCTTCTGGAAGGCGCCGTAGCCGCAGACCATACCGTTGCTGCTGTAGTGGGGACCCCATTTCCATTCTTCCGTAATGGAAGGGTCGGCCGACAGGCAGATACGGCGCAGCTCATTACAGAGAGCCTGTGACCAGGCGGGCAGGCCGTTGATATAGTCGGTTACCTTTTGAGCGGCATCTTGCTTGGGAGTGGCCATGGTGGAGTGTTTTAAGTAAAAATAGCTAAAACAGTCGACGAGGTGTACTTCCGGGCTGAAGATCAAGATCCGGATCGGAATAGACCCTGATCTTCAATGTAATACAAACCGTTTACGTCAGTGGCGTTCAATACGTTCCAGGACAGGACTGCTGAAAGATGTTTTTCGCTCCTTTTCTGCGGCGGCGAGGCACTTACAGCGAAATACCTCA
>DASWYM010000261.1:0-8996 GCA_036404975.1 Chitinophagaceae bacterium | reverse complement strand
GACAAAGGAGAGCCCCGCTTTATAGAACAGCTGAAGGATTCCTTTGCCAATGGCTGGTACTGGCTCGGTGAGCTGTTGCTGGGCCTGGTTGCCATCTGGCCCCTGGTGCTGGTAATAGCCCTTATAACGTACCTGATCAGGAAGCGACACGTGCTGAGGATAAGATAATAAGAAGTAAAACAGTGATGGCCACAAAGCCATCACTGTTCCTGATTTACATGATTGCTTTTAGTAACGCCCCGACTGTAGCCGTTCGGCTATTGCGCGTTCGAGGTCATCGGGCATGGTTGCTGATTCGTCATCGATAGGAGCCAGGCGGCCCAGGCTGGAATCCCAGGTGAAAATGTGCTCCTCGCCACCGTTATAACTAACCCTGAAGCGGGTTTCCGTATTAAATTCGTAAGGAGTCACATTCACTGAATAGGGGAGGCCACCTACGTTCAATTCAAATCTATTTCCTTGCATATCAATCCTTTTTGGTTTCCTGTTACAAATAAAAGTCCAAAAAAGCCTGTAGGACTCTATAAATTTATGAAGATTAGAAGGCACCGGAAATTAATTTTGATGTATGACCAAGAAGAAACTGGTGGTATTGACCGGGGCCGGTATCAGTGCGGAAAGCGGATTAAAGACTTTCAGGGACAGCGACGGGCTCTGGGAAGGTTATGATATCAACGAAGTGGCCACTGCCACTGCCTGGAGAAGAAACCCGGCGTTGGTGCAGGAGTTCTACAACCTGCGCCGCCGCAACGTGAAGGAAGCAGCGCCCAATGAAGCGCATTTTGCCCTGGCCGGACTGGAGCAGGACTTTGATGTACACATCATTACCCAAAATATTGATGACCTTCATGAGCGGGCGGGTTCCACGAAAGTGCTGCACCTGCATGGGGAGATCTTCAAGATGAGGAGTGAAAAGAACGAGTCGCTGGTGTACCCGGTGCAGGATGATATCCATATGGGCGACAAGGCGGCCGACGGGGCACAATTGCGCCCGCACATTGTCTGGTTTGAAGAGCCCGTACCCATGATGGAAGAAGCTGTGAGGGTGGCTAAGAGCGCGGAGCTCTTTTTGATTGTGGGTACTTCACTGGTAGTGTACCCGGCGGCAGGACTGGTCAATTATGTGCCCTGGGAGATTCCTAAATATATTGTAGACAAGAAAGTTCCCTATGGCTCATCGCTGTACAACGTAAAGGCTATTGAAAAGCCGGCAACGGAAGGCATGAAAGAGTTTGTCCGGCTAATGAAAACAGGTTCATAAGTTCAACTGTCGCCGTTTAAGCGTATGATGCCTGACGTTTACCAGATCGTGTTTTTGGCCTTGTTCTTTGTGCCGGCCGTATTGTTCTTACTGACCCAGCAAAGGACGATCCGGCTTATACAGCCTCATAACCGGCGCATTGAACCCGGGGAAGTGTTCCTGCAGCTGGTGCCCTTGTTTGGTATGATCTGGCAGTTCTTTGTAGTGACCCGGCTTTCCGACTCCATCAGGAAGGAATTGGGAGAGACCTCCTTTTCATTTGAAAAGGTGCCGGAGGAGTACAAGGAAAAAGAAGATCGGCCAACGTACCGTATCGGCATAGCTTACTGCGTCCTTTTCTGTGGTTATATTTTACCGGTTATCGGTAGTTACCTTTTCCTGGCAGGGATGGTATGCTGGATCGTTTACTGGATCCGCCTCTCCGGGTATAAAAGAAAGCTGGAAGAAAAACATCATTCCTTTAGTTCGCCTCCTTCGCGGCCGTAAAAGATCACCCAGGTAGCGAAGTCGTCGGTAAAATCTTCGAAGCGGTGTTCCATGCCTGCCGGCACAAAAAGCACGTCGTTTTTCCTACATTGGACATACGCGCCGTCCCGGTAAAAGCGGCTTTCACCGGAAACAATTATATAGAGTTCATCCTGCTTATGCGGCGTCTGCCGGTCGGCACCCCTGGGGGCAAAGTACTCCACCTGCATGGTGCCGTGGCGCATCAGCACGGTGAATACCCGATCATTTTCCTCCGCCAGCCGGGCAGCAGCCTGCTCCAGGGTCAAATGATACGTCATTACAGGTGGCTTATTCTTTCGGTGAACCGGATGCCTTGTTCTTCCAGGGCTTTCAACACGGGGTTGTATATTTCGGGTATAACAGGGATGTGTAAGCCTTTCACCGGTATTTGTCCGTTCAGGATCAGCCGGGCGGCAATGCCCAGGGGCAATCCTACGGTTTTGGCCATAGCGGTCCGGTGGTCGTCTTCGCCTTCCAGCACGAGGCTGCTGGTTTGCTTATAAGGAATATTACCCTTTTCGTATTCTATTTCATGGATCATCACCACCATGTCTTTGTCGCCGGGTTGAAGGGCGAGCTTGTTTTCCAGGGCAAACTGCAGTACATCGGCTGCCGTACAGGTGCCTTTGTTGATCAACGTTTTATCGTCGTCCATGCCAAGGAAGAACAGTTGCTTCAGCGTGAGCTTGGCTTCGTGTAGTTTGAAGGCTACCGATGCCGCGGCATTGGTCTTGAGTTCATCAATGTCCATGCTTTCGAGGCTGCCTTTTTCGTTGACCATCATGAACTCATCGACGTTCTCACCGCTGACGGCTTTTGCCTTTTCTTCCAGTTCAACGAGGTTCACCAGGTCTTCCAGCACCTTCTTGCTCCATTTAAACTGCTCCTGCATCTTGTTTTGCAGCCAGTTGTCGAAGCCCTCCCGTTCCAGGTGTTCTTTAAAAAACGCCATCAGTGTTTTGCCGTTGGTGTCATAGAGCTTTTCTTCATCGGTCAGGTGCAGGTCGATGATATTCTTCCAGCCATAAATGAAGTCGGGGTGGCGCAGGGTGGTGCGAATAAACGTGGGGGTTTCTTCCAGGTTGTAGGTGGAAATATAACTGAGGGAGTCGCGGTTGGGATACCAGCACAGGGGTTCCAGCCCGGGTATATCCACGAAGCGTTTTTCGGCAAAGAGTTGGGGGTAGGTGAGGGTGGCTACCTCCCCGTCCTTTTTGAATGTGCCGCCCGCCTTTCCGGCCATAACGACGTTGCGGGGATTCCAGCTGATCTTATAGCGCCAGGGATTGTTGTCGCTTTCCGGCGCTACCAGTCCGCCGCAGTGCGAGTAAAACGAGGTGACAAGTCCACCGCTGTCATGGATCTCATCGATCATCTTTTTGGCGCTCATGTGGTCGATGCCCGGATCCAGGCCCATTTCGCAGAGGAACAGCAACCCAGCTTTTTCTATATCATTTTCGAGGGTGCGGAGGTTATCATCCACATAAGAGGCGGTCAGCAGGTTCTTGCCGTGTTCCAGGCAGTCCTGGGCTACCAGGAAATGTAGGGACGGGGGTAGGAGGGAAATGACGATATCAGCCTCGCGGATGTAGCCTTTTCTTTCTTCTGCATGGGTGATGTCGAAGGATGCCGCCACAGCCCCGAGGGCATTCCCTACCTTGCTTTGTGCCAGGGAAAGATTGGCATCCACTACCGTTACGGTCCAATTCTCGCTCAGGGAATTTTTTATTAGGTAGTCAATCAAAACGGTGGCAGACTTGCCGGCACCAAACAGGAGAATCTTTCGCATATAAGGGATGAAATAGACAGTGAAAATAACTTATTAGCGCCATTCCTCCCCAGAATAACGTCACCTGTAATTGCTGTCTTTCCCCGGTAACCGTTTATGCGGGTACCAGCGCCACTTTGTACTCCCTTGACTTCGCGTCCACAACCCTGTACTTCACTTTCACGCCTCTTTTGGAGGGAGGAATATCCAGGGTCTTTTTCCCGTGGGCAGGGATGGAGAAGTAGGTGTATTTTTCTGATTCTATAGTTTCGCCTTTAGGTTTAAGATAATCAACCTGGAGGACCACTTTGTCGAGCTCGTAAGCCGAATTATTCACGATGGTCAGCCGCAGGTCGTTGATCCCTCCAAACACGCCCACTTTATAATCATTGCTTTCTACCTGCAGGTACTTTTTCAGCTCTTTCAGCCTGGGCTTCTTTTTCACCGGCTCTTTGGCTTCAATGGTATCCACCGGGACAATTTCCCGGCTGATCGCATTCTGGACCGTGGCGTCCTCATCCCTTATGGGAGAGACACCTTCCGGCAGCGTTCTGAGGGGTGCTGCCACGTGGGTTATTTTGCTTTTAGTAAACCTTTTGCCGCTAAACACATCCACGGCTTCTTTCATCAGCCAGGTAGTGCCGGCCAGCACCACTGCCAGGGCGGCCAGCCATAGGCCATAGGTCCGGATAAAGCTCCCGGAGGCAGGTTTATCAGCTGTTTCTGTGCTTTTTTCCGGGCCGGCAGGGGATACTATAGCAAGATCAGCTTCCTCACTAGGGTAAGTGGGGAAAGTTTCTGCCGTATTGGGTAAGCCTGCCGCTGCATGATGCGGTATGGTAAGGCCCGTTACGGGAGGGCTTGCAAGGCCCTTTAAATCACTGATGTTTGCCGGGTAGTCCCAGGCTATGCTTATTCCTTCAATCCAAACCAGGTCGCCTTCTTTAAGACCCCAAAGTCGTAATTCTTCCAGGGTGAAAGGTCCCAGTTCCTGGTGGTCCCGCAACAGTAGAAAGCGCTTCATAATCAGCCCTACCGGGTGTTTGGAAGTTATTCATGAAAAATCTATGCCTCTATCCAAAATGCCTTCCGTACCGGCCGGGGAAACATTAACATGATCTTGCTCATTTCAGGGGTAAAATGGTGGATAATTGCCCCTTTTTTATGCCGTTTTTAGGCATAAAAAAAGTAAATTTGCAGACTATAAAAATTGCATTTAATAAGCTGATTCTGAATGGAAGAAACATTTCAACCCCAGGAAACAAACGATACCAATCGAATTATTCCGGTAAACATCGAGGAGCAAATGAAAACGGCCTATATCGACTATTCCATGTCGGTGATTGTGGGTCGTGCCCTGCCCGATGTACGTGATGGTCTGAAGCCTGTTCACCGTCGTGTTCTGTTCGCGATGAATGAACTGGGAATGACCCATAACCGGCCTTATAAAAAGTCTGCCCGTCTGGTGGGAGAGGTGCTCGGTAAGTACCACCCCCACGGGGATGCCTCCGTATATGACACTACCGTGCGTATGGCCCAGGACTGGAGCATGCGCTACGTGATGGTGGATGGCCAGGGTAACTTTGGTAGCCAGGACGGTGACGGACCGGCAGCCATGCGTTATACCGAGGTGCGCATGCACCGTATTGCCGAGAATATGCTGATGGATATCGACAAAGAAACGGTCGATTTCCAGCTGAACTTCGACGACTCCCTGCAGGAGCCTACCGTTCTGCCCACCCGCATTCCGCAACTGCTGGTCAATGGTGCCAGCGGTATCGCCGTGGGTATGGCTACCAATATGCTGCCCCACAACCTGAGCGAAGTGGTAGACGGCTGTATTGCCTATATCGACAACCGCGAGATCACTATAGATGAGCTGATGCAGCACGTAAAAGCGCCTGACTTTCCAACCGGAGGTTTGATCTACGGAATGGAAGGGATCAAGGCTGCTTTCCATTTTGGCCGCGGCCGTGTAGTACTGCGCGGTAAGTTGCATGTAGATACCAAGCCCAGTGGCAGAGAGCAGATCATCATTACCGAGGTGCCTTACCAGGTGAACCGGGACTCTTTGTGCGACCGTATAGGCCAGTTGGTAAACGAAAAAGCCATTGAAGGTATCGCACACGTTAATAACGAATCGAACCAGAAAGAGGGCACCCGGATTGTAATAGACCTGAAGCGTGATGCTGTAGCCAATATCATCATTAACCAGCTTTACAAATACACTGAATTACAAACCAGCTATGGTATCAATAACGTGGCCCTGGTAAAAGGGCGCCCACGTATCCTGAACCTTAAGGAGCTGATCAGCGAGTTTATTGAGTTCCGCCACGAAGTAATCGTACGCCGTACTCAATACGAGCTGAAGGAGGCCGAGAAGAGAGCCCATATTCTCCAGGGTTACCTGATCGCCCTGGATCACCTGGATGAGGTGATCGCCCTGATCCGTTCGTCTGCCACCCCGGAGGTTGCCAAGGATAACCTGGTCAATGCCGGCTGGGGTCTGGACGAAATACAGGCAAAAGCCATCCTGGAACTGCGCCTGCAGCGTTTGACCGGTATGGAGCGGGATAAGATCAAGCAGGAATACGATGACCTGATGAAGCTGATAGCACACTTGCGCGAGATCCTGGGCAACGAAGGAATGCGCTATGATATCATTAAGACAGAGCTGAACGAGGTAAAAGATAAGTTTGGTGATGCCCGGAAAACGGAGATCACCTACCTGGACAACGAAGTAAGTATTAAGGACCTGATCAAGGAAGAAGACGTAGTGATCACCATTTCTCACCTTGGCTACATCAAGCGTACCTCCGCCACCGAGTTCCGTGCGCAAAAGCGCGGCGGCAGAGGGGCTATGGGCGGCCGCACCAGGGAAGAAGATTATATCGAGCACCTGTTCGTGGCTTCCACCCACCACACCATGCTGTTCTTTACCGAGAAAGGAAGGTGTTACTGGCTCAACGTATACCAGATCCCCGAAGGCGAGAAGAATAGTAAAGGGCGTGCGATCCAGAACCTGTTGCAGATTGCACCGGATGACAAGATCCGTGCGATCATAGACATTAAGGACCTGCAGGACGTTGACTTCGTCAATAGCCACTATATCATACTGTGTACCCAGAAGGGCGTGATCAAGAAGACGGCTCTTGTGGACTTCAGCCGTCCCCGCCAGACCGGTGTGAACGCCATTACGATCGTGGAAGGCGACCAGTTGCTGGAAGCAAGGCTTACCGATGGCAATTGCGACATCATGATGGCTATCAATACCGGTAGGGCGATACGCTTTCCTGAGTCTAAGGTCAGACCGACCGGAAGAGGAGCCATTGGCGTAGGCGGTATTGAGGTGGAGAACGATAGCGAAGAGGTTGTTGGTATGATTTGTGTAAGTCCAGCGACGCCTGATCGTACGGTGTTGGTAGTCAGTGAAAAAGGCTATGGAAAACGTACTCCTGTAGATGAGTACCGGATTACCAATAGGGGCGGAAAGGGCGTGAAAACCATTTCCGTAACCGACAAGACCGGGAAGCTGGTAGGAATCCTGG
The DNA here is from genome assembly GCA_036404975.1 of Chitinophagaceae bacterium. GTDB lineage: Bacteria > Bacteroidota > Bacteroidia > Chitinophagales > Chitinophagaceae > Flavisolibacter. The sequence continues at coordinate 1,912 of DASWYM010000261.1, read as the reverse complement.
GGGTAGAAGAAAAAGAGGACCTGATCATTACATGCAAAAGCGGTATTACCATTCGTATGAAGGTGGCTGACATTAGCGAGCAGGGCAGGGCTACCCAGGGTGTTAAACTGATTCGTATTGAGGAAAAGGACGAGATTGCCGCCATTACCCAAATCGATGTGGACGACGTGGCCGAAGAACTGGAAGAAGTGGTGGCTGAAAGTGCACCTGCTGAAGGCGATACAACTGTTTCCGGCGCAAACTCATCTGAAGAAGAGAACACTGTTCAATCATAAATTCAATTTTTAAACAAACCACAATGCGTAAACTTATTTTATCCGCATTTTTTATGGCAGCAGGAACGGTCTTGTTTGCCCAGAACCTGAATGATATTCAGGAGAAGATCAGCAAAGGCAAGTATGACGAAGCGAAAGAAAAGGTCGATAAAGTTCTTACAGAGCCCAAGTTCCAGAAAAATGCCAACGCCTGGTATTATAAAGGAGTAGTATATAACGAACTGGCAAAGGATACTACCAAAAAGGACATGGATTACCGCATGGAAGCGTTCAATGCTTTCAAGAAATACCAGGAGCTGGATCCAAAGAATGTCCTGATGACGCTGGAACAAAACGGGAGGCTGTTCCAGATCTATGAGGGATACTACAACCAGGGTATCGCTGCCTTCAATACCAAGAACTATGATAAGGCATTCAGTGATTTCAAAAATGCCTTAACGGTGAAGGATTATGTTTACGAAAAGAAATATGAAATAAACGGCTTTTCTTTCCCGGCCATCGACACGCAGTTGGTGAACCTGGCAGGTTCTGCCGGTATGCTGGCCAAGCAGGAAGATGCCGCTATCCCTTATTTTGCTATCCTGGCAGATGCCAAGCTGAAAGGGGATGACTTCAAGGATATCTATCCGATCCTTGTTGATTATTACGGCCGCAAGAACGATGCTACCAACAAAGCCAAGTATTTAGCTATCGGACAGGAACTGTATCCTGAGAATCCTTACTGGCTGGCTTCCCAGCTGGAAGCTGCCGGCGATGACAAAGGCAAGCGCCTGGATATGTATAAAGAGCTGGTGGCTAAAAACCCCAACAATTCTGACCTGGCAACAGACTACGGAGTTGAATTATTCAACTACATCTACGGAAAGGACAAGCCGGCTAATTACGACGAAAGAAAGGCCGAACTGACTGCAGCCCTGCAGGCGGCAATCAATGCCAATCCGCAGTCCGCCCAGGCCAATTTCGTTATGACGCAGCACATCTCCAATGACATCTATGATATGCAGCTGGACTACCAGGCTATTAAAGGCACCAAGCCGGAGGATGTGAAGAAGAAGCAGGAGCTGAATAAAAAGATCGATGCCCGTTACGAAGACCTGTTCAAGTTTGCCAATACCGCTGTACAGCAGTACGAAAAGATGACGGACCTGAAAGCCGTGGATAAAGCCAACTATCGTTCTGTACTGAACCAGATGGTTGATTATTACACCATGAAGAAGCAGGCCGACAAAGCTAAAGTCTACAACGACAAAGTAAAGAACCTGAAATAAAGAGAAGGAGCCCATGCGGCTCCTTTCTTTTTCAATGCCCTTGTAAACAGAAGCCTCCGGTAGGAGGCTTTTTCTTTTTGGGGGTATTCAGAATCTGTGCATGCAAGAAAATAGATGCCTTTACAGGACAGGAAGCATAGAAACAGGGGACTGACAGGCAGGTAACAGTATAGGAACAGCCAGTCTAAGCCGCTACACAGCCGGATGCCGACTGCCTGGCGGCCGCCTCTCAGCCGCCCCTTATACAGGTGGCCCAGATCCGGCCGAGATGCGTCTGAGATGCGGTTGTGAGGCGGGGTTGGTATACTGTTCCTATAGGGTTACTATACTGTTTCCAGGCTTTCAGTTAGGTGTTTCATAGCGTTTCAC
>DASWYM010000260.1:0-3131 GCA_036404975.1 Chitinophagaceae bacterium | reverse complement strand
TGGGAACCGGAGCGATACAAACTAAGGATGGTATAGTTTTTATGAACCTTACTTATTATCTTTTCTGCTTAATATCAAACCTCAGATTATGCTTAAAAAAAATGTATTATGGATGGCGGCCTGCCTGGGTATTGTCGTTTTGACGAGTTGTGGAGGGAATGATGAAAATAAAGGCGAAGGAACAGAAACAACTACAGAAACCACTGCCGGGGGCGACGGCGGTTCCGCTGCCGAAATGGGCTCCGACCCAAAGGGTATTGGTAAGTTCCGCAATGTAGAGTTAACGCACCCGTTAGATCCCCAGATGATTGCTACGGGCAAACAAGTGTACGAAGTCAAGTGTCAGTCTTGCCACAAACTCACCGATGAGCGCCTGGTAGGGCCCGGCTGGAAAGGAGTCACCGACCGCCGCACACCCGAGTGGATCATGAACTTCTCTACCAACGTAGACGAAATGATTGAAAAGGACACCGCGGCGCAAAAGATGCTGGAGATTTGTTTGGTGCGCATGCCGAACCAGAACCTGAGCGACGCCGACGCCCGGGGGGTATTGGAATTCATGCGCCAGAACGACGGCAAGAACTAGCGCACGGTATATTATACAGCCAGATAAAATAAGCCACCGACAACCGGTGGCTTATTTTTTTAACCCGCGGGGCAGGGCGACACGCAGCGGTTATGGCTCTACGTGATAGGAGCGCACCGCTTTTCTTGTACACGCCCGGTACCATTTTAATGCATACAAGAGGGAAGCCGTAGTTTTGAGCTGCGGCATTGTGGAGGAACGCGTCTCAAAAGGACCGCTCCGGGCATCTGCTTTATAAGGACAAACAGGCATGAACAATAAAAATTGGTGGATAACCCTCTCGCTCGTCAACTTAGCCATCGTGGCGCTTCTTGGTTTAACCCTGCGCAGCAAGATCCTTTTCCCGATGCGCTGGATTGACCACGAGCACTTCATTAACGCCCATTCGCATTTTGCCTTTGGCGGCTGGATCACGCTCGCTTTTTTCACCCTCTTTACCTACACCCTGCTGCCGCAGCCGCAGCAAGACAACCGCTGGTACCAGTGGATGCTCTGGGGCGTAGAACTCACTTCGGTAGGAATGCTGCTCTCCCTGCCCTTCCAGGGCCACGGCCCCGTGGGCACGTTCTTTTCCACCCTGTTCATCCTGTTTACCTATGGCTATAGCTGGCGCTTTGTGCGCGACCTGCTGGCCGTTGGCAGGCGAGGACCTTCGTTTGTGCTGGCGCTCTGCGCCATTGCCTGCCTGGTGATCTCCTCGGCGGGTCCCTTTATGCTGGCCTACATCATGACTTCCGGCACTACGGATGCCATCCTGTTCAAAAACACCATCTACTATTACCTCCACTTTCAGTACAACGGCTTTTTTACCCTCTCGGTCTTTGCGCTGTTTTTTGCCAGCCTATATGCCGATCAGGCCCACCCCGCCCCGGCCCCTGCGCGCCGTTTTGCCAATTTGCTGTGTGCCTCGGTGGTGCCTTCGTTTTTCCTCACCCTGTTGTGGTACACGCAGCACCCGGTCATCCTGGCGCTGGCCCTTATCGGGATTGCGCTCATCCTCGGCACCCTGGTTTATTTCTTCCGCCTGCGCACCGTGGTGCCCCTGGCCGCGGCCTTCCATACGCCTGTTGCCCGGGCGCTGTGGCTGCTGGTGTTGGTTTCCTTTGTGGTGAAGTCGGTGTTGCAGATGGGCACCATCTTCCCGGACCTGGGCATTGCCGTGTTTGGCTTCCGCCCCATCATCATTGGTTTTTTGCACCTGATCTTCCTGGGGCTTACTTCTTTTTATATCTTGGCCCACTACATCGAATCCGGCGTGTTCCGCATTGAATCCCCCTTTGCGCGCTTCTCCATCTGGTTCTTTACCGCCGCCGTGGTTATCCAGGAAACGATCCTGATGATCCAGGGCATCGGCCTGCTGCTGGGCACAGCCAACCCAATATATAACTGGCTGCTTTGGTTCATTGCCGTTGCCCTGTTTGTGGGCGCCCTGCTGATGGTTATAGCCCGCCTGGCCCGCCGCAAGAGCCCCGGTTATGCAAAGGCCTAAGACAAGCTAAGGAAGGACGCCCGCCCGAACGATTCATTCAGGCGGAGATGACTCCGCTCCGCATGGGCAATGGGGCGCCAGCCTGCTACCCCCTTACCGCCCTTTTGCAGAAAGCATCGAGGAAGCTTACAGCCAACTTATAGCGGAGTTATAGCGGAGTTATAGCCAACTTATAGCGGATTGCCTCCCACCATCCTTCGTATCAACTACATGATTGCCGCCTGCCTGGTGCCACTCAAGGGCATGGGTAGCGCATGATTCGTGCATGAAAAGCTCTCTTCTGCCTTCTTACTCATCACTCATTTCCCATTGACACATTGTTTTTCCTTCCCAACTTTGCACAAACCCCAACCCCAGTCATGCAGTCGCCAACACCCCCGCAGGCTTTCAAAAATATCCTCCTCCCCGGTGCCGAAGGCAAACCCATCGCCCTCGACATCTTTTATGCGGAGGCCACGCCCAGGCCTGCCGTTATCTACGCCCACGGCTTCAACGGGTTTAAGGACTGGGGCAATTTTGACCTTATTGCCGCGCAGTTTGCCGCCGCCGGTTTTACCTTCATCAAGTTCAACTTCTCGCACAACGGCACCACCCCCGAACACCCCGAAGAATTCGTGGACGGGGAGGCGTATGGGAACAACAACTACACCAAAGAACTCTACGACCTGCAGACCGTCATCGACTGGACGCTTGGTACAGCCAATCCGCACGCTGCGGCTATTGACCCCGGCGGGGTGTACCTTATCGGCCACAGCATGGGGGGCGGCATAGCGCTGCTCAAAGGGGCTGAAGAAGTGCGGGTAAGGGCCATTGCCACCTGGGCCTCCATCGGGGAGTGTAAAACGCCCTGGGGCACCTGGCCGCCGCAGCGCATCGAAGAGTGGCGCACCACCGGGGTGCAGTACACCACCAACAGCCGCACCGGCCAGGACCTGCCCCTCTACTACCAGCTCTACGAAGACTACCAGCAGCACAAGGACCGCCTCGATATCCACGCTGCCGTAAAAAAACTAACCATCCCGCTGCTCATCTGCCACGGCACCCACGACGAAGCCG
>DASWYM010000259.1:0-4574 GCA_036404975.1 Chitinophagaceae bacterium | reverse complement strand
AAGCCCTGTACGAGCAGTGGCGCGAAGCATACCGCCTGGTGATGACCTTTGCCGCCGTGCTGGCCGAGGACCCCGAAGAGGGCGCCCCTGCCTCCGAAGAGCAATGGACCAAAAGGCTGATCCATGAAAATGCTATGATCGTAGCCCCCAAGATCGTCAGCGCCTCGCACTGCAACCTCTACGTACTGCAGATGGAGAATGCGGCCGTCATCCGCTTCAACTGCCGTCAGTTGATGGAGCAGGTAAGCTATGCAGTGCTCAGCGGGCAGGCAGAGCCCGCCTACAAAGAAGTTGTCAAAGAGGCTATGGAGCAGTTCCGCGTGCTGTTCTGCCATTGGGTAGGCACTTTCCGCAGGGACGACTATGAGGATGAATGGGGCTTGTTTCTCTAGCCACTCCCCTATAAGGCTCCGCCCCCCTTCAGCACAAGAGGTCTTCCCGGGCAAAGCACCTTTTCCCTGTAATTCCTTCAGCAAGGCTCCTATGGCTATGCCGGCCAGGCAGGGCGTCAGCTGGTCACTTGCAGAGCTATTTGATCCAGAGCGCCAGCTTCTTTTTAAAAGCGGTCTTGAAGTGGAAGATCGAAAGCTCGCGTTGCCGGCTTTTGCTGTAAAGTTTCTGCGTTTCGCCGTACACCGTGTCCTTCACTTCCATAAAGTCGCGCAGCAGGCGGTTTTCGCCCTGGTCGCTGCCATAGTTGCGGGCCAGTTGCAGCACCCGGTAGAACAGGTTTTCCATACTGGTAAAGGCACTTTCGCGGGTGGGCATGGTAGCCAGTTGCTGGTAAATGGCCTGCAGGGTCTGCTTATCATCCAATGTGATCATGTTTCGTCTGTTTTATCCGGTCCGGTAATTAATCGGCGGGGGAGCGTAGTCCGGGTGGAGAAAGTGGGCAGGCGCTCCGCCGGCGGGTGGTGGAAGACATAAAGATAACACTAAAAAGGCAACACTGCGGCCCTCCCCGTGTCGCATTAAGTCAACAGGTGCGTAATTTATTCGGCACCACGTTTGCCTATAAAAGGCACACACAAACCGTCTTCTGCCTACAAAAAGCAGGTTTACTCCCCTATTTAAACATAGGGTGTTAAATACACATCCAAAAACAGGTATATTATGCCTTTTCTTTCCATTGGCTCTTTAGGGCACGGTTTTCCTACTATACAGGGGTATGGAAACAAATACAATAACCAACAAGAACGTATCCGTGGAAACGAACAAGGTAAAGACCTTTCCCGTCATCGTATTGGTGCTGCTCATCCTGGCCTTTGTCGGCCTGCAGGCCTATTACATGATCTCCAGCATCATGAATCCCTAAGCGGGTATTCCTCTAATAGGTACAACGGAAGGGTGGCCTGAAGGCTTTTCTTTACCACCTTAACAAATGATTGTTGGCCAGAAATCACCAGAACTGACTCATTGGGCCTACTTTTGCCCAGTCAATGGAAGCCTGGCATCAGGTAGGAGCAGGAGGAACGGGTAAGCTTTTTGCTGCTGTTGGTTTGCTTTTACGTTTTGCCTCACCGCACACTGCTGGTTTTTGCAGCACCAATAAATCGAATATGTACACACAAATCTGGAATAAATACCTGCCGATCATTCGCATCCTGCTGAAACGTGCCACCGGCAGTGATCAGACCTTGAACCTGAACGCTACTGACTTTGAACGCGCCGGGGCTACCCGCAAGTCAGGCTACAAATTCCATATCAACTTTGTCAATGGCCGTGTAGATAACATCCTTTCCGCATCGCCTATCGCACGCGACCTGGCCGATGTGCTGTTGCAGGACCCCATGGTAAAGGAGTTGTTCAGCCGCGCCGATTACTTTATCACCATGGATGCCAAGTTCAACCTCGGGATCCGCTTTGCTGCCCGCCCGGAAGCAACTGGTGAAGAGGTTACCGAAGAAGCAACCATAGCCGAAGAGGCTTCCCACTAAAGAGAAGAGGATAACACATCAGCCCCATCTTCTGAGGCGTCAATGGCCCCGGAAGATGCGGTAGCAGATGCTGTCTGTAAATCTATTTTTTATCAAGGGCTTGCACAGGAAAGCCGGATAAACCCCGCAAAATGGGTGGTCTATCCTTCCTGGTTAGCCCTTTTTCACGTTTATGGCGTTGGCACCCTTTGGACCCATCTGCACTTCAAAGCTTACGCGGTCGCCTTCTTTGATGCGCTCGGTCAGCTGGTTAATGTGAACAAAGACGCTTTCACCGGACTGGGTATCCTTGATAAACCCAAAGCCCTTGGCATCATTGAAGAAGTTCACTACACCGCTGCGGATCAGCTCTTCGGGGCTCAGGGGCTCGTGCTTGGGCACTCCCAGCTGGATATCCTCGTGGTTGATCTCCCGGCGCTTGCTGGGATCGGGTGGAGAAGAAGAAATATTGCCGTTTTCATCTATATAGGCCATCATTTCGTCAAGGCTCCTGCCCTTTTTGGCGTTGGCCTTGCGCTCTTCCATCTTTTCGGCTTTCTCCTGTTGTTTTTTCAGCCGTTTCTTTTCTTTTTCTTTTTTATTAAAGGATTCTGCGGATCTCCCCATAGTACTTAATAATTTGTTTTAGCCTACAAAGGTCGGTTATTTATCGCCGAAAACCCGGAAAAAAGCCGATAACTAACAAATGATTAGGGCTAAAAACCGTACCAGAACAAAAGCAGGCCTGAACAGCAGGGAATTACCGGCCCTAAGGCCCGGCAGCGGACCCGCCCCCTTAATGACGCACCACCACCGCCTGCACCCTGCTAGCTTCCCCTGTACTCACCTGCACGTAATACAGGCCGCCGGGCAACTGCTGCGTATCCACCCGGCTCACCATATCTTCCCGCTGCTCCTGCCGCACCAGTTGACCCGCAGCATTATAGAGGCGGATGCTGTGCTTGCCTTTCACGCCGCTTTGCACCATCATCCACGAGCCCGCCGGGTTGGGATACACCAGGAACTGCCCGGGCTCCTCCTGCCGCCCCCGCCTGTTCAGCGCAATGTTGACCTTGCCGCCCCCGGTGCTGACCACCAGGTCGGGCCACCCGTCGCCATCCAGGTCCGCAAGGCCGCTATAAAGCACCGTGCCGGGCGCCACCAGGAACACGGGGGCTTCGAACTGCACGCCTTCCCTGCCCCGCAGGTAAAACAAGGTGTCGGTAGGATTGCCTTCCCCGTCATGGTGGTTGAACAGCAGGTCTTTAAAGCCATCGCGGTCCAGGTCGCCTACCTGCAGGTAGGAGGGCCTCAGGCGGTGCTCGCCCAGCCCCTGCACCTTCACCGAGGGGGCAAAATCATCGCCCCCGGTGTTGAGCCGCACAACCAGGGAGTCGGAGCCGGGAGTGTTGTCGAACGACGAATACAGCAGCACCATATCCTCGCGGCTGTCACGGTTCACATCGGCAAAGGCCACCCGCGCCGGGGTCCAGGTGGGGTAATACAGCGGCTCAAAGCTGCCGTCGCTCCCCTGCCGGAACAGGACGATCCAGGGGAAGGAAGAGGTAGCCACCACATCGAGGCGGCCGTCTCCGTTCTTGTCGGTGATAATAATGTCCTTGCAGGTGTCCAGCACCGAGGGAAAGGTCTTTTTGTCGGCAAAGGTGCCGTCGCCCCTGCCCAGGAATACGTGCAGGTGGATGGTGCGCCCCGAGCCGGAAGTGGTGCTCACGACATCCATCTTCCCATCCTTATTGATATCCACGCACCGGATGGAGCGGCCGTGCACCCCGGTAGCCAGGAAAGGCCCTTCGCGAAGCTGTCCGCCGCCTTCGCCAAAGAAGATCCTAAAGCCGTTGTTCCAGTAAGAGGAGATCACCATGTCGGCGTGGCCGTCGCCGTCCAGGTCGGCAATATCGCTCAGGAAGTAATTATCCTCCTTGGGTTTAACCTGCACGCCCCCGAAAGAGCCGTCGCACCGCCCCGCCATCAGCCCGAAGGAGGTGTGGCCGGCCGTGTACAGTACCGTGAGGTCCGGCACGGCGTCGCCGGTCACGTCGTCGGTGTGCACGAGCCGCACGTCGTCGCCGGCGGCAAATGAAGCAAAAGGACCGAAGCCGGCCCACTGGGCACCGGCCCCCAGCGACAGACCGGCCGATAAAAGAAGCGTAGAAATCTTTCTCATAAGAGTTGGTTGAATAGTGATTAAGGGATAGGGCCGGGTACACAGTGGTGAGTACAAACCTCTTAAAAGCGCTGCGCACCATGCGGACCGCTCCTCCTTATTGGGATTTCTTTAACGGGCAGGCGCATAGGAGCACCAACAAAAGCCGGTACTTCAGAATAAAAAGGGAAAGTAAAAGCAGGCTATCGCGGAAGGGAGCGGATATACAGCTCCTCTACTTTCTTGCGGGCCCAGGGCGTCTTGCGCAAAAAGGTCAGCGAGGACTTGATGCTCGGATTGGAGGTAAAGCAGTTGATGCGGATACGGTCTGCCAGGCCCTCCCACCCATACAGCTGGTGCAGGTGGGTGAGGATCATCTCGAGGGTCTTGCCGTGCATCGGGTCATTGGAGGCCATAGGCGGTCGATATAAAGCTAATGTACAAAGGTGCGTCAAAAATGGGAAGGCACCCGTCCAAAGGCAGGAGCGGGGGGA
>DASWYM010000258.1:0-6218 GCA_036404975.1 Chitinophagaceae bacterium | reverse complement strand
GCTCGAAGGCAATCCTCACCAGCTTATCGAGGGCATGATCGTGTCGGCCTACGCCATCCAGGCCGATATCGCTTATATCTTTTTACGCTGGGCCTACAAGAAGGCTGCCACACTGATACGCCAAAGCATAGCCGAAGCCTATGCGGCCGGTTACCTGGGTAAAGATATCCTGGGCAGCGGATGGAGCCTGGAGCTGCACCTGCACACCGGTGTAGGCCGCTATATGTGCGGCGAAGAAACCGCCCTGCTCAATGCCCTGGAAGGAAAGCGCGCCATGCCGAGGTCCAAGCCGCCCTTTCCGCAGGTGAGCGGGTTGTTTGGCAAGCCTACCATCGTCAACAACGTAGAAACTTTTTGCAACATTCCCCATATCGTGAACAACGGGGTGGACTGGTTTAAAGCCCTGAGCCGGGGCGAGGACGGCGGTACCAAGATCTATGGGGTGAGCGGCAAGGTGGCCCGCCCCGGAGCCTGGGAACTGCCCATGGGCGTGACCATCCGCGAGCTGATCGAAGAACACGCGGGAGGCATGCGCAACGGCTACCGCTTAAAAGGGGTATTGCCCGGTGGCGCCTCTACCGACTTTTTGACGGCCGACCACCTGGATGTTAAAATGGACTTCAAGTCGGTAACCGAGGCGGGCAGCCGCCTGGGCACAGGAACGATGGTCGTTCTGGACGATGCCACCTGCCCGGTGGGCTTTGTGCACAACCTGCAGCACTTCTTTGCCCAGGAGAGCTGTGGCTGGTGCACGCCCTGCCGCGAAGGGCTGCCCTGGGTGGAAAAGACATTACTAGCCCTGGAAAAGGGTGATGGCCGCAGCGAAGACCTCGACCTGCTGCAGCTGCACACAGGCATGCTGGGACCCGGCAATACCTTCTGTGCCCTGGCGCCCGGGGCTATGGAGCCGCTGCAAAGCGCGCTGAAGTATTTCCGCGAAGACTTCGAACGGCATATCCGGGAGAAGAAGTGCCCGTGGAATGGGAGGGAGTAGGTCCCGATAGCTATCGGGATAGGGATTAGGGATTAGGAGGTGGATCAAAACTGTTGATAGATTTTTTGCTAACCATAAAACAATAGCCTATGACAGCGCAGGAAAAGAACAAGGAAATTGTACGCCGCTATAATAAGGAATTTATTGAGCAGGGGCGTGTGGAGACGTTCTATGAACTGGTGTCTCCGGACTTTATACACCACACCATGCCGGAGGGAATGGCCAGGGGACCCAAGGGGTTGCTGCATTTTTACAGCGAGTACCTGCGTCCGGGCTTTCCCGAACTAAAGGTGAAGATCTATGACCAGGTTGCCGAGGGGGATAAGGTGGTTACCTATAAAGCCTTTTATGCGCGGCACCGGGGTGGTCTGTTGGGCCTGGAGCCATCGGTGGACTGGATCAAGACCGAAGCGGTGGAGATTAGTCGCCTGCGCGACGGCCGTATCGTGGAGCAATGGAATGTGATGGACCTGCAGGCGGTGCTGGCCAGGGTGCGGGAGCAGGAAAATGAGATCTATTGAGTGCAAAGGAATTAGGAATTAGGGATTGGGAATTAGGGATTAGGGATTAGGAGGAGAGGACATGGCGATTATGGATTAGAAGTTCGGAGTTCAGAGTTATATCTGCTTGCAGCTAGTAGCTTGTGGCTTGCAGCTTGAAGCTTCTCAACACATAACAAAACATGCCGACCATCTATATCGATAACAAGCCTTTCGCGGTGAAAGCGGGAAAGAACCTGCTGGAAGCCTGCCTGGCCCTGGGGGTGGACCTGCCTTACTTCTGCTGGCATCCCGCTTTGGGAAGTGTGGGCGCCTGCCGGCAGTGCGCGGTAAAGGTCTTTAAGGACGAGGCCGATACGAGGGGCCGCCTGGTGATGAGCTGCATGGAGGAAGTGCGGGAAGGCCTGCGCCTTTCGGTGCAGGATAAGGCAGCCAGGGCCTTCCGCGAACAGGTCATTGAGTGGCTGATGACCAACCACCCGCACGACTGCCCGGTGTGCGACGAGGGCGGCAGCTGCCACCTGCAGGACATGACCGTAATGACCGGTCATGATTACCGGCGTTACCGATTTAAGAAGCGCACCTACCGGAACCAATACCTGGGGCCGCTGATCCACCACGAGATGAACCGCTGCATTCAGTGCTACCGGTGTGTGCGCTACTACCGCGATTATGCGGGTGGCGTCGACCTGAACGTTTTTGCCGCACACCACCACGTCTACTTTGGCCGGGAAAAAGATGGGGTGCTGCAAAGTCCTTTCAGCGGCAACCTCGCCGAAGTATGTCCTACCGGCGTATTTACCGATAAAACCCTGAAAGAACATTATACCCGCAAATGGGACCTTACGATGGCGCCTTCCATTTGCCAGCATTGCAGCGTGGGCTGCAATACCATCGCCGGTGAACGCTACGGCGAGCTGCGCTGTGTGCTGAACCGCTACAACAGTGAAGTGAACGGCTATTTCCTTTGCGACCGCGGCCGCTTTGGCTATGAATACGTCAATAGTGAGAACCGTGTGGCCAGGCCCCTGGTGCGAAGTCGCATGATCGAGTCCGTTAATGAGCTGGAGCTGACCAGCTACCTCAGGGCGGCGCTTACCGCGGCACCGCTCATCGGCATTGGCTCCCCCAGGGCGTCGCTGGAAAGCAATTTTGCCCTGCGGCAACTGGTGGGGGCTGATAACTTTTACGGGGGAATAAGTGGTGATGAAGCCTACCTGGCCCATAAAGTGGAACGTATCCTGGCCTCCGGCGAAGTGCACCCTGCTTCGCTGAAAGATATCGAAGAAGCCGACGCCGTGGTGGTGCTGGGCGAGGACATCTGGAATACGGCGCCTATGATGGCGCTGGCCGTGCGGCAAGCGGTGCGGCGAACGGCGGCCGGCGAGGCCGCCGCACAGGTGCGCCTGCCCCTGTGGCAGGATGCCGCCATCAAAGAGCTGGTGCAGGAGGACAAAGGCTTCCTGGCCCTGGTTGCTCCTGCAGCTTCCCCGCTCGATGAGATGGCTTCGCTTCGCTGGCACATGGCTCCCGACGACGTCGCCCGCCTGGCATTTGCCGTGGCCCACGAACTGAACCCCTACCTGGCGGCAGTGCCCGGGGCCGACGAGGACCTCCTGAACAAGGCAAAAGCTGTGGCTGAGGCCCTCCGGGCAGCCAAACGCCCGGTGATCATCAGCGGTACCGGCTGCTATAGCGAAGGGGTTCTCAAAGCCGCTTTTGATATGGCCGCCTCCCTCAACACGCTGGAGCGCCAGGCGGGCCTCGCCTATGTGTTGCCCGAAGCCAACAGTATGGGGCTGGCCATGCTGCAGGCCCCTTCCTTTGAACAGGCCCTGGCCAGGGTGAGGCGGGAAGAAGGCCTTACGGCCCTAATCCTGGAGAATGATCTTTACCGTTATACGCCCGCTGCCGGGGCGGATGAATTCTTCCAGCGCTGCGATAATGTGATCGTTTTGGATGCGCTGCACAGCCGTACTACCGAAAAGGCCAACGTGCTGCTGCCGGCGGCTACATTTGCCGAAGGCGATGGCACCCTGGTCAACTACGAAGGCCGCGCCCAGCGGTTTTACCAGGTCTACATGCCGGCCAACGCTTTTATAAAGGAAAGCTGGAAGTGGTTGGAGGAACTGCGCGCCTTGCGGTTGCAGGGCGGGAACGGTCACGACACCCATCCCGACTCGCTGCTGGACCAGCTGGAAACCGCCCTGCCGCAATTCAGTGGCGTCAGCCGCGTGGCACCCCGCCATGACTTCTCCATCCACGGAGCGCGCATCCCGAGGGAGACACATCGCTACAGCGGGCGCACGGCCATGCTGGCCAACCTGCAGGTGAGTGAGCCCAGGCCCCCGGGTGATGACGATTCGCCTCTCAGCTTTACCATGGAGGGCTACAAGGGCCTCGCACCCTCTGCGGCCATTCCCTTCTTCTGGTCGCCGGGCTGGAACTCGGTGCAGGCCGTGACGAAGTACCAGGAAGAACCGGGCGGGCCGCTCCGGGGAGGCGATCCCGGCGTGCGCCTGTTCCGCGAGCGCACCGGTGCGGAACCTTCTTTATTCAGGGAAGTACCCGAAGCTTTTAAAGCCCGCCCATCCAAATGGCTGCTCTTGCCCCGCCACCACGTCCTGGGCTCGGGCGAGCTGAGCAGCTATACCCGGGCTCTGGCTGCGCTGTCGCCGCCACCCGCTGCCTGCCTGTCGGTGGCCGATGCAGCGCAACTGGGTGTGCAACCCGGCGGGGAGGTAAGCATAAAGGTCGGCGAACAGAAATACAGGCTGCCCCTGGAGGTGAATGAGCAATTGCCACCGGGTGTGGTCCTGGTATCGGCCGGTGTGCCGGGCGCACCCGTACTGAACTGGGGCGAATGGGTGAGGGTGGAGAAGGAGGAGAGTCCATAGTCCATGGTCCATAGCCGTGCACGACAGTAGTATAAATCTTTACCTTTTGAAATACCCCGATATCGGTTCGTATAACTGGGGCATAGTGGAACTGCCCGCTGTGCACACAAAACATTAAATATGACAGTTCTACAACAGGTTCTGATCGTTTTGGGGGTCTTGTTCGTGCTGCTCAATATTGCCGCCGGCCTCATCTGGGTGGAGCGACGCATGCTGGCCCTCTGGCAGGACCGGCTGGGCCCCAACCGGGCAGGCCCCTTGGGCATACTGATCGTGCTGGCCGATACGCTGAAGCTGTTTTTCAAGGAGGACTGGATACCGCCCTTTGCCGATAAATGGGTGTTTATCACTGCTCCCGCCATCGTGGTGGCCAGCGTGCTGATGAGTTTTGCCATCATCCCCTTTGCCCCCGGTATCGTAGTGGCAGACCTGAACGTAGGCATCCTGTTTTTCCTGGCCATGTCTTCTATCGGGGTGTACAGCATCGTGCTCGGCGGCTGGGCCTCCAACAACAAGTACTCGTTGCTGGGGGCCTTGCGCGGGGCCTCGCAGATGATCGCCTATGAAGTGTTTATGGGCCTGAGCCTGATGGGGGTGGTGATGCTGACCGGTTCGTTCAGGCTGACCGATATTGTAGCCGCCCAAAAGGAGCTGTGGTTCGTAGTCACCCAACCGCTGGGTGCCGTGATCTTCCTGATCGCCGGCATCGCCGAAACCCACCGCCTGCCCTTTGACATACCGGAAGCCGAAAGCGAGCTCATCGCCGGCTACCATGCCGAGTACTCGGGGATGAAGTTCGGGATGTTCTTTATTGGCGAATACCTCGGCATCACCCTCATCTCGGCCATGATGACAACCCTGTTCTTCGGCGGCTGGCTGGGACCCGGTTTCCTGCCACCCTGGCTATGGTTCTTTATCAAAACCTTTGCCTTCATTTTTTTCTTTATCCTGCTGCGGGCTTCGCTTCCCCGTCCCCGTTACGACCAGTTGATGGAGCTGGGATGGAAGATCCTGCTGCCCCTGGTATTGCTCAACCTGCTGGTGACCGGGGCGGTAGCGCTGTGGCTGAGGGGATAATGTGCAGATGTGCAAATGTGCAGATGAGAAAATGCACGGGTATGTGTGAATGAAAAAATGAGACTGATTAACCTTTTAAACCAAACGCTATGCTGAGTCATGTGCGGACGATATGGCTGACCTTCCTGCACCTTTTTAAAAAGAAGGTCACTATCGAGTACCCCGAAGAGAAGGTGCCCCTGCATCCCCGCTGGCGGGGACGCATTGTGCTGACCAAAGATCCCGACGGCGGGGAGCGCTGCGTGGCCTGTTACCTGTGCGCCGCCGCCTGCCCGGTGGATTGCATTGCCCTGCAGGCTACCGAGGACGGGCAGGGCCGGCGCTACCCCGAGTTCTTCCGCATCAACTTCTCGCGCTGTATATTCTGCGGCTTCTGCGAGGAAGCCTGTCCCACTTATGCCATCCAGCTGATCCCCGATTTTGAAATGGGCGAATACAACCGGCAGCACCTGGTGTTTGAAAAAGAGGACCTCCTCATCGACAGCCAGGGCAAGTACCCGGGCTACAATTTCTATAAAGTGGCGGGCATGGAGGCGGGCGTTAAAGCCAAGGGAGAAGGAGAGGGGGAAGAAAAGCCAGTGGACATCCATAGCCTCCTGCCTTAACCAGTTAACACTGCCTGATCATATGCCAACCCTGTTTTACATATCCTCGGCCGTAGCGATCCTCGCCACCCTCATGGTGATCACCCGCTACAACCCCATACACGCGCTGCTTTACCTGGTCATATCGTTTATGGCGGTGGCCCTG
>DASWYM010000257.1:0-12413 GCA_036404975.1 Chitinophagaceae bacterium | reverse complement strand
GCAGCCGGTCCTTAAAAGTACCCGGCTCCATCTCGTCGGCATTGGCGATAAGGTACTTGGGCCGGCGGGCTTCCGGGCCCATGGGCACAAAGCTCCACTTCATGCCCGTGTTGAATCCTGCTCCGCCACGACCCTTCAGGTTGCTGTCCTGCACCAGCTTTTGCACTTCGGCAGGGGTCAGCTCTCTTAGTGCCTTGCGCACAGAAGTATAACCACCTACGCCCTCGTACTCCTTCAGGTCCAGGGGCGGCCGGTCGTTGTAAATATGTCGCGTCAGCGGGCGTTCCAATGCAAAATAGTTTACTGATGATTGTAATTGATCATTCACTAATCAATAGCTGTCTCCATAATCTGCAATCTGAAACCGCCAATCTAAAATCACTTATATGTCTTCAGTATCTCTTCCACCTCTTCGCTCTTCACATCCAGGTACAGGTCTTCGTCGATCATCAGGGCCGGTGCATGATCGCAACATCCCAGGCAGGCATTGGGCAGCAGCGTGAACCTCTGGTCGGCCGTGGTTTCCCCAAAGCAGACGCCCAGTTGTTGCTGCAACGTCTCGTACAACAGCTTATACCCCATCACGTAGCAACTGATGCTGTCGCACAGCAGGATCACGTGGCGGCCTACCGGCTTGCGGAAGATGAGGTTGTAAAACGTAGCCACGCTGTCCACTTCGGCCGGGCTCATTTCCAGGTAGCCGGCGATGGCTTCCAGGCTCTCATTGCTGATCCACCCCCTTTGCCGCTGCACGATCTTCAGCGCCTCGATCACTGCCGCCTTTTTGTGCGGCACCAGCTGCACTTCCTGATCTATTGCCTGTATTTCATCGTGTGTGAGCATATTGTTTTTTTGAGAAGCTTCAAGCCACAAGCTGCAAGCTTCAAGCTGTTAGAACTCTAAAATCCGAATTCCTCATCCATAGTCCCCACGCCCTCTCTCTTCCTAATCCCTAATTCCTATCCCGATAGCTATCGGGACCTAATTCCTAATTCCCCCCTCACCGGTCAATATCCGCCAATACAAAGTCCATGGCTCCCAGGATCGACAGCAGGTCGGCCACCGTGTATCCCTTGCTGATATAGGGCACCATTTGCATGTGCGGAAACGACGGCGTGCGGATACGTACCCGGTAAGGCGATGTATTGCCATCGGAAACCAGGTAGTAACTATTTGCTCCCTTGGTGGCTTCGATGCAGCTCATGGCTTCGCCTGCCGGGATCACCGGTCCCCAGCTCACGCTCAGGAAGTGGGTGATCAGGGTTTCGATGTCCTGCATGGTATGCTTCTTTAGCGGGGGCGTGGTCAGGGGGTGGTCGGCCTTATAGCTGCCTTCCGGCATATTATCCAGGCACTGTTCTATGATGCGCAGGCTTTGCCGCATCTCCTCTACCCGCACCAGGGCGCGGTCGTAGCAATCGCCATTCTGCGCTGTGGGCACCTCGAAGTCAAACTGTTCATAGCCCGAGTAGGGCCGTTGTTTACGGAAGTCCCACGCAAAGCCGCAGGCCCTCAGTCCCGGGCCGGTCACGCCCCATTCGATCGCTTCTTCGAGGGTGAAGATCCCGATCCCCTTTGTGCGGGCCTTGAACAGGCCGTTGCGGAGCACCATGTTGGTATATTCCTTTAGGCGGGGCGGGAAGTACTGCACGAAGTCGCGCACCAGTGCCTCCCATCCTTTGGGCAGGTCCTGCGCCACCCCGCCAATCCGGAACCAGTTGGGGTGCATGCGCCCGCCGCAGATGGCTTCTACGATGTCAAATACTTTTTCCCGGTCGGTAAACATGTAAAACACCGGCGACAGCTGCCCCACATCCTGGGCAAAGGTGCCAAACCATACGAGGTGGCTGGAGATGCGAAACAGCTCGCAGAGCATCACCCGGATCACTTTTACCCGGTCGGGCACTTCAATGCCCGCCAGCTGCTCTACGGCCAGCAGGTAGGCCAGGTTGTTCATCACACCGCCCAGGTAATCTACCCGGTCGGTGTAGGGAATATAAGTGTGCCAGCTCTGGCGCTCGCCCATCTTTTCGGCCCCGCGGTGGTGAAAGCCTATCTCGGGCACTGCATCCACAATGTCCTCGCCATCCAGTTGAAGGATGATGCGCAGTACGCCGTGGGTGCCGGGGTGCTGGGGACCGATATTGAGGAACATGAAGTCCGAGTCCTCGCTTTCCCGCTGCAGGCCCCACTCCTCCGGCTTGAACCGCAAAGCTTCCTGTTGCTGGTCCTGGTACTCGTCGTACAGTATAAAGGGACCGATTTCTGTAGCCCGCGCGGGGTGCTCCTTGCGCAGGGGGTGCCCCTTCCAGGTCAACGGCATCAGCAGGCGCCGCAACAGGGGATGCCCATCGAAGCGGATGCCAAACATATCATACACTTCGCGCTCGTACCAGTTGGCATTTTTAAACACGGGAGTCAAAGAAGGAAGAGAGGGCGTCTCTCCTTCCAAAGCCACTTTTAACCGGATGAAGGCATTGCGATCAAAGGAAAAGAGGTGATACACTACGGTAAAATCCTTTGCCGGCAGGGAGTCTTTCCTGGTGCGGTCCCTTTCATCCACCCCGCAGAGGTCGTACAGAAAAGAATAGGGCTGCGGCATTGCTTTCAGGTGTTGAACAACCGGCGTCAACAGGTTCTTTGACAGCCATAGGGTAGGCAAACCATCCACCGTTTCCTGGCGCTGGAAAGCTTCAGCGCCGAAACGCTGCTCCAATTGATCAACGATATTATCCGATTCAGGCATGGCAATAATCGTAAGAAGTCCATAGTCCATGGTCCATAGTCCATAGCCGGCCCTACTCACCACTCATCACTCATCACTCATCACTCATCACTCATCACTCATATTTCATCCGCTCCCTTGAACTCCACCCTGCTCAACCGCTCCTGGCGCTTTTGTTCCTTCATAGGCGTGATCCCGGGCCGGATGACACCCTGCTCGCCAATTACCCAGCTCAGGGGACGCTTCTCCTGCCGCACCGTCTCGCCCAGCAGCACGAGGCCCTGCATAAAGGCATCGGGCCGTGGCGGGCAGCCCGGCACGTATACATCCACCGGCAGGAACTTGTCCACTCCCTGCACCACGCTGTAGATGTCGTACATGCCGCCGCTGTTGGCACAACTGCCCATGGAGATCACCCACCGCGGCTCCATCATCTGTTCGTGCAGCCGCTTGATCACCGGCACCATTTTGATAAACACGGTGCCGGCAATCACCATCACATCGGCTTCGCGGGGCGTTCCGCGGATCACTTCGGCACCAAAACGGGCCACGTCATATTTACTGGTGATGCTGGTGGCCATCTCCACAAAGCAGCAGCTGAGGCCAAAGTGGAAAGGCCACAGGGAGTTCTTGCGCCCCCAGGCCAGCAGGCGTTCCATCGTGGTCAGCATAACGCTTCTGCCCACCGCTTCTTCCATGCTGCCCGTTCCGGCAACAGCACCCGTGGCATCACCCGCTTTGCTTAACCACCATTTCATATCGGTTAATTGATAGTCTCCCAGGGATCACTTTTAAGAAAACAGCTTCAAAGGGCAGAAAGCCGACTGCAGTTATTCATCTTCTTTACAAGAATTTCAAACCCGCTTCCACTCATCACTCACTACTCACCACTCACCACTCACCACTCATCACTCATTACTCATCACTCATTACTCATTACTCACTCCCCCCTTCACCTTCTTCCGGTAAGCCCTCATAATACCTTTTACATCAGGGCCTATATCCAGGGCACCTATCCCCCACTCGTAAACCAATACCACCACCAGTTGCCCGATGAAGATGCTCACGCCTATATACCCCGGCCATCCCAGCTCGTAAAAACCCAGGGCCCACAGCATGATAAACACCGCTTCCACGTCGAAGATGACAAACAACATGGCCACGAGGTAGAATTGGGCGGTAAAGCGCAACCGTGCCGAGCCGGCCTGCTCTATCCCACCTTCATACGGCAGTGCCGTAGCCCGCTCGCGGTGCCGCTCTCCCAGTATATGGGACAGGCCTAGCATAGCGGCCAGCAGGATCGCTACCAGCGCGGCAAACAGCAGCAAAGGCCATAATTCTGCACTAGAAGTTGTGTCTCCCGGCATACCGTCGTATTTAAACAAAATAAGTTACAGCAGCAAGGGCTGCCTGCTGAGTCAATGTTGGACGATACAGTTCAACCTCTTCAGGGGGAAGCGGACTAAGTGGTGATGTAATTACGCAAATTATCGATGATGTAATCCTTTTCCTCAATGATAAACTTGACCACGTCGCCAATAGAAATAATGCCCACCAGCTCCCCGTTATTCATTACGGGCAGGTGGCGGATGAACTTATCGGTCATGAGCTGCATACACTCTTCGATGGAGGTGTGCAGGTTCACCACAATAGGGCGTTCGGTCATGATCTCCCGGATAAGGGTCTCCTTTGAAGCACGACCTTTAAGCACTACTTTACGGGCATAGTCCCGTTCGGTAAACACTCCTATAATTTTTCCATTATCTGTAACCAGCAAAGACCCGAGGTTCCGGTCTTCCAGCATTTCGAGGGCATCGTATACTGTGCTGTCAGGGCCTACTGTGTACACCGTATGGCCTTTTTTTTCGAGGATATTTCTTACAGTGCCCATAACAAAAGATTTTGAGTGAGCAACTTACCTGACTATTAAGTTAGGTCTTTTTGAGGGAATTGAAAAAAAGTATTACAGCGCATGGCCCACCCGTAAACGTTCAGCAGGACATGCGGACCCGCAAACCTGGGTATGCCATATGCTCCAATAATCTTTGCTCCCGGTAATTACCCAAGCCCTAATCCCTAATTCCTATCCCGATAGCTATCGGGACCTAATCCCTCCTCCTACCCCACCACCTCCACATTCCACTTCGTCCGGATGATGTAGGTCCGGATGATATTCTTGATCAACTCGCTGTCGAGCTGCAGGGCCACGCCTATAGTGGCGAGGCGCTCGCCGTAGGTGTCGAGCCAGCGGCCTTCGGCCAGCGCCGTCTCGCAGCACATGCAAAAGAGGGTGTCGGCAAATTCCTCGGTGATGAGGGAGGCGCAGTAGAGCACGAGGTCTTCCCTTTTGGTCTCCAGGGCAATGGTAAACACTTTGCGGAAGGCGGCGTTGCTGTCGGTGTCGCGGAAGCGGGTGCAGAGCACCAGGATGCGGGAGACCGTATCGATCTGGGCCTGCGACAGGCCGGTGGTTTCGCCGCTGCCGCTGCACAGCAGCAATCCTATGGCCGCTTCCTGTTCGGTGGAAATATCGGTATACAAGGGTTGTCGTTTTAAAGGTTAAGAGCGCATAGACCAAAGGGTTAGCTATGCATTTACAGGTGCAAGGTAACGGATAAATGTTGGAAGTTGGACGTTGGACGTTGGAGGTTAGGACGTGAAAAGTGGGACGGAGAGAAAGGAGCAATTAGCCAATTCGATAAGGTGACAATTAGCCAATGCAGGCTCACTACCGAATAATTCCTGGCCCGGAAATTGGCCATGGTAATTAGCATCGGTTCAGGAAACCACTTTAATGAACGCCCCCCGGCCCCGGAGGGGCCAAAGGTCGGTAGCAAGCCATGAGAGAAAAGAACTCTTGCCCCGCAGGGGCAACACTTTAGACGCAGCCACACTGCTGCATTACAGGAGGTATCAATCCGTGAATATCCTTGTACATAATGACTGCCTGCATGCCTGGCTCCTATCACCGCCCCAAGTGACTTTAACCGGGTCCCGGTCGTCCTTAGGGCCACCCTGAGACGCAGGGGTAAAGGGATTAGGGATTAGGTCCCGATAGATTCTGTGTTAGCTACCAAATCATTTTTAAATAATTTTGTGTTTAAGGCGGCCTGGAGCCAGCCTGTTTAAGGAGCACTCAGCGATGAGGGCTCCTTAATTATTTCCGCTGCTTTCTCTTTGGTCTTTTCCGCTGCCCCTGTTTGGCGGTTGGCCCAGTAGTGCTCCTCGTAGGGTACGCCGGTTTTGTACAGGGTGAACATGAGCTGCAGCAATTTACGCTGCACCGCTACGGCGGCTTTCATTTTGATGCCGTGGCGACTCACCAGGCGGGCAAAGAAGCCCTTGAAGTGCGGGTCGGTTCGAACGGCGGTAAGGGCGGGGAAGTGCAGCGACTTGCGCAGGTAGCGGTTCCCTTTTTTGGAGATGCGCGGCCTCATCCGCACCGAAGTGCCGGACTCTTTTTCCTTTACGTCCAGCCCGGCGTAGCTCACCAGCTGGCGGCTGTTTCGAATCAGTGCAAAGCCGTCGGTTTCCCCCAGCACGGTGGCGGCGGTGAGGGTGCCTACCCCCGGGATGGTCTTCAGCAGGGTGGAGAGGGCCGAGGTCTTTTCCTCGCTTTTAAGCAGCTTCTCTATGTCGGCGGAGATCTCGCGTTCCTGTTGATCCAGCAGCGCAATGCGCTTTTTGAGCCGCTTAATGGTGGAGGCACCTCCGTGGGCCTCGGCCTCTTCGGCGTGGAGCTGGTTTTTCACCGCCGTGCGCTCCGCCACCAGCTGCTCGCGCTCGCGGGTCAGGGCGCGCAGCTTTCGGTAGACCGGCGAGGGCGGCTGCCAGCCCTCCAGGGTGCGTTCCACCCCGAAGCGGCAGATGGCCTCCGAGGCGGTTTTGTCGGTAATGGTCTTCAGTTCGAGGGTTTTAACGTAGTGGGCTATTTTGGAGGGCAGCACGATAGAGACCACCTCACCGCTCTGCGCCAGGTGATAAGCCAGCGCCTCGTGGTACACCCCGGTGGCCTCCATGACGTAGCGCACCGGAAGGGAAGCCTGCGAGCACCGCTGCGCCCATGCCACCAGGGCCGTAAAGCCTTTTTCGGAATTGGGAAACGACTTGTGGGCATAAAGCTCCACCTGCAGTTCAGTGGTCAGCCGGCCCAGACACACCACCAGTTCCTTTTGGGCCACATCAATGCCCGCTACCTGTTTGAAAATCTTTTGCATAGGGATCTAGGTTTTTAGTTCCGGTAGTGAATCTCCCGCTTCGTCTTTTCTCCTGGTTGGATATCGCGGATGTACCTCTGGTTGCTTCCATGGACGGGCACTCCTTACATTCTGTTCAGACTCCCGGGGGAGCGAAAAAAAGGTGAGGTGATGTCTATCGGTGTACATGCCTCCAGGGGCTGTATGCTATCAGATGCACTCCCACCCTCTTTCACTGCCGTAAAGCGGCAAAACTATCCCTGTGAAACCTAAATAGAAAATCAGCCTTACAAGGACTGCACAAACATAGGAGCTATCGGGAGGGGATTAGGAATTAGGGGGAGAAAGGGGTATAAGGGAGAACGGGAGTGAAAGTCAGGAAAAGAGTCGGCGGGGACGCCTCCGAAGCCGGGTACCGTTTCTTGTTCCTGGTCTCTCGTTCCAATGCCCGTTTCTACTTCTGCGTTCAGCGTACCGCGTATAGCATACAGCGTTTAGCTCTATCTACTGGCAGCTAAAAGCTAGCAGCTAGAAGCTCATAGCTCGCAGCTCAAAACTCGCAGCTTGCAGCTTCTCAGTATTGGTGGAATCCCATCGACACAAACCGCAGCACTTCGGGCAGCGACTCGCGCCAGTAGGTCCAGGTGTGGGCGCCGTCGCGGACGCGGAACTCGTGGGGCACTTCCTTTTTCTTCATAGCGATATGCACCAGCGAATTGCCCTCGTAGAGGAAGTCGTCGTCGCCGCAGTCGATGTACCAGCGCACAGCCTTCTTCGCCGTGTCGGGCAGGGCCTTCACCAGCTCCAGGATCGTCTGCTCGCGGTAGAAGCGGGTAAAAGTAGTGTCCGCCACCTTCAGCTCGCCGGCGCGCGTCCAGCCGCGGGCTTCCCCCTCCGTCAGCGGTCCCACCCAGGCGCTCAGCGGCGCGGCGGCCGAGAAGAGGTCGGGGCGGTGCAAGGCATAGAGGAAAGATCCATAGCCGCCCATCGACAGGCCCGCCACGGCGCGGAAGCGCTTTTCGCCCTTGATGCGGTAGGTCTTCTCCACGTGCGGCATCAGCTCGGTGAAAAAGAAGTCCTCGTAGCGCCACTTTCCCTGGATGTCGTTGTTATAGCCCCGCTGGCCGGTATTGGCGTCGGGCATGATGATGACCATGGGGGTGGCGATGCCGTCGCGGATAGCTCCGTCTGTAATGCGCAGCACTTCGCCAAACTGCACCCAGCCGGTCTGGTCGTCGCCGGAGCCGTGGAGCAGGTAGAGCACGGGGTAGCTGCGCTGGGAGGTTTCGTAGTCGGGCGGCAGGTAGACGGCGTATTGGCGCTCCATGTTCAGCACCTTGCTTTTGAGGGAAAGGTTGTCCATCACTTTGCCGCTCTGGGCGGCGGAAGCCATCGCCATCAGCAGGTAGAGCGGCAGCAGGATCTTCTTCATATCAGTAGTTTATCGGTTGTCGTAAAAGCCCTAAGATAGGGATTGCAGAGGGGAAAAAGAATGAGGTAGGTGAGTGGTGAGTAGTGAGTTTCGAGCTGCGAGCTGCGAGCTGATAGCTTTAGGTTCTTTACAGCACCAACAGACATACAGGTATTCTAAAGGAGCTTTGGTTCCTTTCTTCTTTGTCGCAAACACCCCTTCACAGGTGTCATTTACATAATCAAAGGCATCTTTCCACCTATCCCCATCCGTGGTTGACCGGTATATAACCAGTATCAAACCAGTATCTGACCAGTATATAACCAGTATCTATATAGATACTGATGGAATACTGGTTGGATAGGGGTCAGACAGGGAGTATGGTCAGGTGATCCCTGAAGTTGAGGTGATGAAAAACAGCTCTCAGGGGCAAATAGGACGCCCGGGGCTCTAAACGACCCAAGCTCGCAGCTAGAAGCTGACAGCTAGCAGCTTCCCTCAAGGCGTAATTTTTGTAGCTCCCACTCCTACTTCTGATATGTTGACACCTAAATAACTAGCCTATGTCTACGAATAATTCTTATGGAAGAGGTCCGCTGCACAGCCGCAGCTGGGACGAACGGGAGGAGCAGCGCCACCAGCAGGATTACCGCACCGGCTGGAGCGGATCCGGCTCAGCCAGGGGCTTTGACAAGGATCCCTACCGGGGCTATTATGGCAGCGGCCCCACGGGTGGCGACTTTGCCGCCTCCTACAGCCACTCCTATGGCCGCGACGATTACCGATCGGAAGAGCAGCGGCGCAGGGAGCGCTCCGGCAGCCCCGGCGGCGAGGGCGACCGCCGCCGTTGGGAATCCTATGACTGGGAAGACCGGGTGACTAATCGGCCCCAAAGCGAGAACAGGCGTAGCGACGGCCCCCACAGGGGTAAGGGCCCGAAGGACTATAAGCGTTCCGATGAGCGCATCCGCGAGGACGTGAGCGACCGCCTGGCCGACGACCCTTACGTGGATGCCTCGGACATTGTCATCAAAGTGGAGGACGGCAACGTGATCCTCAGCGGCCGGGTGGACCACCGCGATGCCCGCCGCCGGGCCGTTGAGCTGGCCGAAGGGGTGCGCGGGGTGAGCAACGTAGAGAGCCACCTGCGCACGGGGCAGGGCACGATGGAGAACCTGTCGCATGCCGTTACGGCCGCTATTGGCGACGTTACCCTGGGTCCGGAGGTGAGCACAGTGGATACGCCGAAAAAGGGGCGGAAGAGGAAGGGATTGCTGTAGGAGGATAGCTGCGAGCTACGAGCTGCGAGAAGAGAGAAGCTCTACGCTATATGCTATACGCTGTACGTAGGTCCTTATAGGAAGAAAGAAAACCACGGAGAGCACAAAGGAACGCTGAGCAACTCCCCTCGATCTTCAGCAGCCCGCCTTGAGTCTCCGCTTCCGGTAATAGCAGGCAGGACCCCGGGCCAGCACTATAAGCTGCTGCTGGAAGAAGCGGAACACTGAACGTGAGACGAGAGACGTGAGACGTGAAACGTGAGACGTATTTTCGATTAACAACCGGAAGGGGCCCTGTAAGAAGAAAACGGTAACAGGCTTGCAGCTTGTACCTTGCTGCTTCTCTCTTTCCGAAGCCTTACATTTGCGCCCCGGAAAGAGGGCGGCGCGGCAGGCGCGGCACACTTTTTACCTTCTTTCCTTAAAGCGAAGGATCACTATGGCAGCCCGGCGACCTACCCGGTTATTTGATATTTTAACTTACCAGCAGGAGGAACACCCCCTGCCCGATGCCCTCGCCTACCGCGAAGAAAGCGGCTGGCGTCAATATTCCACCGCCGAAGTGCAGGCCATCGCTGACCAATTGAGCATAGGATTGATGGAGCTGGGCATTAGTGGCGGCGACGGCACGGAAGAACAGCGCGACAAGGTGGCCCTGATCAGCAAGAACCGGCCGGAGTGGATCATCACCGACCTGGCCGTGCAGCAGGTGGGCGCCGTGCTGGTGCCCGTCTATCCTACGATCCACGAAAGCGAGCTCGGCTATATCCTGCACCATGCCTGCGTGAAAGCAGTTTTCGTAAACGATAAGGACGACTACCGCAAGCTGGCGCCCCTGCAGAAGGACCTCCCCCACCTGAAGGCCATCTACTCCTTTGAGCGTGAGGAAGGCATCGATCACTGGACAGACCTGCTGCTGCCGGTGCCGCCCGATAAAAAGGACGCCCTTGAAGCGCGCAAAGCGGCGATAGCCCCCGGGGACCTGGCGACCATCGTTTATACCTCGGGCACTACCGGTGTACCCAAGGGCGTGATGCTCTCGCACCGCAACATCATCGCCAACGTGCTGAGCTGCTACCCCCTTTTTGAAGAGATCGGTATTCGCGGCGACAAGGCCCTCTCCTTCCTGCCGCTGAACCACGCCTTTGAAAAGACGGCAACCTACCTGTACCTCTACACGGGCGTGTCGGTTTATTATGCCCGCAGCACCGCCACCCTGGTGGCCGACCTGCAGGAGGTGAAGCCGGTGATCTTTACCACCGTACCCCGCCTGCTGGAGAAAGTGTACGAAGGCATCCTCTCGAAAGGCGAACAGCTTACGGGTGTGAAAAGGAAGATCTTCTCCTGGTCGCTAAGGCTGGCCGAACGATACGAGATCAATAAGCCCCTCTCCCCGCTTTACAAGATGCAGCGGGCCATCGCCGACCGCCTGGTGTTCTCCAAATGGCGGGAAGCCCTGGGCGGTCGGGTGCGCTCGGTCATCACGGGAGCTGCCGCCTGCCAGGTGCGCCTGCTGCGCATCTTTGGAGCGGCCGGCATCGTTATCCAGGAAGGCTACGGGCTCACTGAGGCCGCCCCCGTCATCAGCGGCAACCGTTATGCAGAGAAGCACCGGATGTTTGGCACCGTAGGTCCCGTGCTGCAGGGTGTGGAGGTCAAGATCGCCCCCGACGGCGAGATCCTCTGCCGCGGCGACAACGTGATGATGGGCTACTACAAGCGCCCCGATGCCACGGCCGAAGTGATCAAGGATGGCTGGCTGCACACCGGTGATATCGGGCGCATGGTGGACGGGCAGTTCCTTAAGATCACCGACCGCAAGAAGGAGTTGTTCAAGACCAGTGGTGGCAAGTACGTGGCGCCCCAGCCTATTGAGAATAAGATGGCGGAAAGCCGCTTTATCGAGCAGCTGATGGTGGTGGGTGAGAACCAGAAGTTCGTGTCGGCCCTTATCGTACCGGCCTTCCACCTGCTGAAGGAATGGTACGAAGAGCGCGGGCATCATTTCCCCGGCAAGGAAGCCGCCGTGCAGGATACGGAAGTAATGCGCCTGTTCCGTAGTATTATCGACTCGTATAACAAAGCCTTCAACCCCGTGGAGCAGGTAAAGAAGTTTGGGCTCCTGCCCTCCGAATGGACCATCGAAGGCGGCGAGCTGACGCCCACGCTGAAGCCTAAGCGAAGAGTGATTGCGGAGAAGTACCGGCTGGTGATCCAGTCGATATATGCTTAGCGGTGAAGAGTTGAGAGTTTCGAGTTTTGAGTTTTGAGTTTCGAGCTATGAACTTTGAACTGGGTTTTACCAGTTTACATATTTACGGGTTTATTGGTTGGACTTTGGCAGCTATGGAATAGTCAACTAAGAGGTTTATTGATCTCAGCTTTACCTGGGTAGTACGGCATTCTCATCCCGATAGCTATCGGGACCTTAACACCTCAACGTCTCCACCAAAGTGAGTATCTCCAATAAAACAAAGCCCGGGCAATTGCCCGGGCCTTTTACTTACCACTTATATTCTATGTATCCCTTTCCTTATTTCTGCAACTTAGGCTCAGAGTTGGGGAGGGTAGCATCGGTGTTCGTGCTTTCAGGACTGTCGTCGTCGTTGGGAGTAGACGGAGCCTGGTCTGTTGTGTTGTCGTCTGTGGTCGTGTTGTCTGTTGTCGTGCTGCTATTGTTGTTGTTCAGGTTCATGGAACCATCGTCGATGTTGGTGCTGGTCGTATCAGTAGTAGTTTGCTGCTGATTGTTCCAGTTTTGCTGGTCCATGTGCTGCTGGTTTACATCCAGGCTGTCGTTT
>DASWYM010000256.1:0-10468 GCA_036404975.1 Chitinophagaceae bacterium | reverse complement strand
TGAGTGGTGAGTGGTGAGTGGTGAATCGCGCACTTCAGTGTCTTTGCCCTTCGCCTGGTTAAACAGCTTCCGCTTACTCCGTACAGCCTACAGCGTATAGCGTACAGCGTAAGCGTAAGCATACACCTCCTACCTCCTCATCATCCGCACCATGTTGGCGGCCTCCACAGCCTGCCGCTGGTTGTAATCCGCACTCATGGCTTCGGCATTGACCATGTCGATGATGGTGCCGATGCCGCAAAAGCCAAACGTGAGCAGGTAGAGGATACCCATGCCCACTTCGCCCACGACGAAGCGCTGCAGGCCGGCCACCCCCAGAAAGCCGATGGCAGCAAGCACCAGCAGGGTCTGGGAACTTTTGCGCTTACCCCCGTAGAGGAAAACAAATTGCCGTTGCTGGTCTTCGGTCATGTCGTCGGTGAGTTGCTGGATCATCACCAGTTCAGCCGGTTGAAGATTCGGTAGCATCATAAGCAGTTGCTCGTTCATTTTTATGCACGTGGATTTTATGTGGTGGAATAAATGGCCTGATAACGGAATACAGAAGGAAGGCCGTAGCCGGCACCCCCAGCAGATGGGCTTCCAAAGATTGGCGGAAGGCCCCGTGAAGGGCGTAGTGAATGGCATGGCCGAGGCCACAACCGGGACAGGACGACAGGCCGGCGAACTTAAAGAGGCACAGCGAAGGGCCTCCTTCCTCCAGGAAGAAAAGGACCACCAATGCCGATAGCCAGATAAGCTGTTCCCTGTATTTCATTACAACACCCCCGGCTGTTGTTGCTGCCGGGATTCCCTAAAGGTAATCAAAGCAAGAACCAATAAAGAGCAAGGAATTTTTCCATCCTTTACGATCACCCCGGTAGATGTACGGTTTGTCCTTAATGCTGACCGGTGCAGGCATTGCGAACGGCTCTAAACAACAAAAGCCCGCGTAAGGCAGGCTTTACCATACGGCAGGCAACGTTTATTGGTACAGCAACTCCGCTGCCTTTTGCTGCACTTCCTTCAGCCGCTTGTGATTCACCGAGTAAAAGATCTGCTTTCCTTCCCGCTCGGTCATCACCACCCCGGCCTTGCGCAGGATGGCCAGGTGTTGTGAGGCGACAGACTGCTCCAGGTTCATTCTATGATAGAGCTCACTGACGGAAAGACGCCCGTGGGCATGCAGCAGTTTTAGCATGTCCTGGCGCAGGTTGTGGTTCACCGCGCGCAATACCGTAGCCGCTTTCTTTAACGGCAACAGTTCTATGGCCAGGGAGGCTGCCCCTCTGGCGGTAGTTGATGTTTCTCCAGCAAGCTCAATCATATTAGGACGATTTTGGTTTAGAATTAAATCAAATGTAATCGACCGGTCCTGGAGGACTTATGACTTTTATCAATCAAAGGCAGATTTGATGTGGAATCCTCGTTTTTGACAATCTGGTGACAGAAGCCGGTTAGTTAAACGTAGTACCCTACAGTATCTGCAACTTTGAAGCGTTGCGTTATTGCTGCAACGGCTATCCTCAAATGATGTAAACGGCCGGCGGTCAACTTTATAAGTCAAAGAAGCTTGCTTGTCTATACCCAGTGGTTTAATTTTATCCCTGCTATGGGTATAGAGCCTACCGCTACAAGCAAAGCATCTTGTATCATTAAGCAATAAGCATTGACAACACCAATTAATTCTGTATGTAAATGAACCACAAAAGAGTCTACACGGTATTGATCCTACTTGTTTCCGTTATCGCCACAAGCGTTGCTGTGTATGACTTTACCCAGCGGGTCGGAAAGAACAACTTCGGCGCCCTCATTTCCCTGGTCTTAGCCCTTGCCTTTGGCCGCTGGATCATCTATTATTCCCGGAAGTTGATGCGACAAAAAGATGAAGCCCGGGAAGCCTCTGGTCTTTAATGGACCTTCTCCATTCGTGTAATTTGTTATAATTCGTGTTCTCACCCTTTCTTATCCCAAATCCCTTATACGGGGTGCAATAAATATTAGGAACCCTCACCATTTATGGTTATCTTTAGTTACTTCGCATATATCACCAATCAATTCAGGGATAGACTTAATTAGCAACTAATTTTTACCTCTCCATTGGTTATAAATTAGGAAGCTTTGACAACTTATAAGATCCTTGTTGTAGACGATGATCCCGATGACCGGGACTTCATGAATGAAGCCTTTAAAATGCAAGGCTCCACCGAATACCTGATCCTTTCCTCCGCACAGGATGTATTTCACTACCTGCAGGGCATCGAAAAAGAGGAAGACCTACCCAGGCTAATCATCACCGACCTCAATATGCCCGGCATCACCGGCTTTGAGTTGCTCCAGGCGCTGAAAGGAATGAACCGCTATAAGCATATCGACGTTTTTGTCTACTCCACCTCCAGCATGGGAGCACACGTGGACCTGTGCCTGGCCTTGGGTGCCAAAGAATATATTACCAAGCCTACGGCGATGAACGATTACAACCAGCTGGCCCAACGCATCACCACCTCCATCCAGCCTTAACTACCGGCAGAGGGTACCCGCAAGTCCCTGGAGTCATCAGGTCATGGACTCGTAGGAGCTTTGCGCTTATGCCAATCCATTCTTCCACTCTGCGTAGATAGTGGCACACCTCCTCCTACCAAATAGCCCGCCCTGAGCCCCTCACCAGTCACCAAACCAACTCCTGATTCCGCATCCATAACCCTGCTCTCTCCCTAATCCCTAATTCCTATCCCGATAGCCATCGGGACCTAATCCCTCTTCAAAAGGAGTTGTCCTTACCTTGTTCTTACCTTCTCCTTAGGTCGTCCTTAGGTTCTTTTGACTTCGTACGGTAAGAAGAATCCAGGGGCAGACCTTGCACATCCTGGCAAAAACCACTCTTCCAAAACCTCTCATCACTTACTACTCATCACTCATTCATAGACCCAAAACAGGAAATATTAGGAAACATAGACCCACATAGCCCCGGGATACTTTGCCGCCTCCGCTTAACAGCAGAACTTGAACCAAAAACAATCATGGCTAAACTAACCTCCCTACTAAGATTCAACGGCTCCCTCGATGGGATTACCGTCTACCGCCTCCCCGGTGTAAGTGACCCTGTGGCGCGCACCACCTGGGGGCCTTCGAAAGAGGATCTTCAACGCAAACCCCAGTATGCTCAAACGCGGCGCAACCTTTCCGAAAGCTGCGGCCGGGGCAAGGCAACCTCCTGGCTGATGAAGGCCTTCCAGCCCCTGAAGCCCCTGGCCGACTTTGATACGGCGGGCCAGCTGAACCGGTTGTTGCGCGCCGTGCAGAAGGGAGACACCGAAAGCCCCTGGGGCGAGCGGGCCGTGCGCCTCTCCCGCTTCCCGCACCTGCCCGAGGGCTTCCGCCTCACCAAGGTCCTGCCCTTTGATTCGGTGGTGCGCGGCGAGGTGGGCGTGCGGATGGACCGCGATACGCTGTCCGCCACCGTGGAGCTGCCCGAGTTGCGGCCCCGTCTCACCTTCTTTCCGCCGCCGGGCTTTGCTTACTGCCGGCTCCTGGTCACGCTGGGGGTAGCACCCGACGTGATCCATGGTCCGCAGGGCTGGGGTACCGATGGCGACTATACGAAGTGCTTTGCGCAGGCAGCCTATACGGATTGGTTCGCAGCGGCCAAAGGCAGCGGGGCCACGACCCTACAGCTGCAGCTGCCCTACACGCCTCCTTCGGAGTCCTTTGCCCTTGTGCTGGCGGTAGGCATGCAGCTGGGCGAGCCGGGACTGACCGGTGGCGTGGAGACTGTGCGCGGGCGCGTGGGCAGCGCCAGGATCCTGGCGGTGGGAGGAAGGACGTGAGACGTGGAAGGTGAAACGGGAAAGGGGCTGCGAGCTACGGCTGTGAGAGGACTACGCAGTACGCTATGCGCTGAATGCGGTACATATGAAAGGATTATCACTCAATTGCTCAACCACTCAATTGCTCAACTCCTCCACAAAGGTTTGTTCCGGTTGCTGCAGGGAAATTTCTTATTTTGTAGGTGCCTGTGGAAAGCTATTGGATGCACAGCACCACAGCTGGAAAAAGTGTGAAACATGGGTCATCTGCCGTTACTTATTATAGATCTTGCCCTCATACTGGGAGCCGCTGCCATCAGTACGCTGGTGTTCAAGTGGCTGAAGCAACCCCTGGTGCTGGGTTATATCATCGCGGGCTTTATCGTGGGGCCCTACCTGCACCTGACGCCCACGGTGGCCGACAAGGAAAACGTGGAAACCCTGGCCGAGATCGGCGTAATCTTTCTCCTCTTTTCCCTGGGGCTCGAGTTCAGCTTCAAGAAGCTCCTGAGGGTGGGAGGCTCGGCGTCTATTACGGCCCTGGTGGAGATCGTGTTCATCACCGGGGCGGGCTACCTGCTGGGCCGGTTGATGGGATGGACCACCATGGACAGCCTTTTCCTCGGCGGGATGCTGGCCAGTTCGTCCACTACCATTATCCTGCGGGCCTTTGACGAGCTGGGCCTTAAAACGAGGAAGTTCGCCGGTATCGTCTTCGGGGTGCTTATCGTGGAAGACATCGTGGTGATCCTGCTAATGGTGATGCTGTCGACGGTAGCCGTCACGCGGGCTTTTGAGGGCGCCGAGATGCTGCTGACGGTACTGAAGCTGGCATTCTTCCTGGTGCTCTGGTTCGTGGCCGGCATCTTCGTACTGCCCACCTTCCTGAAGCGGGCCCGCAAGCTGCTGAACGAAGAGATCCTGCTGATCCTTTCGCTGGGGCTGTGCCTGGGCATGGTGGTGCTGGCCACGGTGATCGGCTTTTCGGCCGAGCTGGGGGCCTTTGTGATGGGGTCGATCATTGCCGAAACCACGTCGGCCGAGAAAGTGGAGCACCTCTTAAAGCCGGTGAAGGACCTGTTTGGGGCCATCTTCTTTACCTCGGTGGGCATGATGATCGACCCACAGGCTATGGTGGACTATGCCCAGCCGATCCTGTGGGTAACGCTGCTGACCTTGGGGGGCAAGCTGCTGAGCACCACCATGGGCGCCCTGCTCTCGGGGCAGCCGCTGAAGCAATCGGTGCAGGTGGGTATGAGCATGGCGCAGATCGGGGAATTTGCCTTTATCGTGGCCACCCTGGGTGTGTCGCTGGGCGTCACCTCGGCCTTCCTCTTCCCGGTGGCCGTGGGGGCTTCGGCCATCACCACCTTCACCACCCCCTACCTGATCCAATCGTCGGCGTCCTTTTACCTGTGGCTGGAACGGGTGCTGCCCGCCTCGTGGGTGGCCCGGCTGAACCGCTACAGCGCCGAAACCAAGAAGGCATCGCAACAAAGCGAGTGGCGCGTGTTTGTGCGCTCCACCATCATCAACGGCGTGCTGCTGAGTGTACTGGTGGTAGGCATCATTATGTTCTCCTCCATCTACATCGAGCCGTGGCTGAACCGCAATGGTAATTCGCTCGGGTTGAAGGTCGCGGCCTGCCTGCTGACCCTTTTGATCCTCACGCCTTTTTTATGGGCCCTGGCCATCCGCACCCCCTCGGAAGTGTACCGCGAACGGATTGACCACTACCGCAGAACCTTTATTACGGTACGTTTCCTGCGCCTGGGGCTGGTGGCCTTCTTTGTCGGCTTCCTGGTGCAACGCTTCTTCGATATTTATACGGGCATTTTATTTACCGCCCTGGTCCTTGCCCTGCTGGTGATCTTCTCCAGGCGGATACAGGTGTTTTATGACCGGCTGGAGCGTCGCTTTATCCTCAACCTGAATGAGCGGGAGCTTGCCTCCTCGCGCGCCAACCGCACGGAATTGGCGCCCTGGGACGCGCACATCGTACCGCTGACGGTTCCGCCCACGGCGCCCTGCGTGGGAAAAACCCTCCTGCAATTGAAATGGAGGGAGTCCATCGGGGTAAACATCGTGATGATCAAGCGGGGCGACCACCACATTGCCGCGCCGCCCAGAGAAGAAATGCTCTTCCCGGGCGATGAGCTGCTGGTGCTGGGCACCGACCACCAGATCCAGCGGCTGAAGGTGCTGATCAAGCCGGAGCCGCAGGGACCACGGGAAGAGATAGACGAAGTGGAGCTCTACAACTTTTTTATAGAAGAGGGCCACGCCCTGGGCGGCAGAACGGTCAGGGAGTCGGGGCTGCGCGAAAAAGCCAATGCCCTGGTGGTGGGTATCGAAAGGGACAACCAGCGCATCCTGAACCCCGAGTCGGAAACCGTGTTACTGCCCGGCGATAACCTCTTTATTGTTGCCAACCGCAAAAAGGTGAGGGAGTTCCTGTCGGCTTTGGGGGATAAAAGAAAGGAAGGTCCCCATCACGCCAGCAACCGCCCGGATAGCGCCTGGTGAGCGAAGAGGAGCTGCGAGTTATGAGCTGCGAGCTACCAGCCAAACAACAGGCCATTGAGTCTTCCGAAAGCTATTGGGATCGTATGAATTCGTGTTTCTCTCCTAATCCCTAATTCCTAATCCCTTCTCCCCTCTTAATACTTCTGTCCATCCGAGCCGGGTTCGCCCGAAGCCTCCCATTCGCCTATGGTAGTGGCAATAAGCTCTTCGGCCTGGTTGATCCAGGCCGCCTGGGTGGTGGAAGAAAGCTTCCAGGATCCTTCCTCTGATTTGATCATGGAAAACATATGACGGTTGCCTCTTTCGTCCGAGGTGTCGACATGGTAGTTCCCGGGTGAGAGCTTCCGGAAGTTCACCTCGCAGAGGCGGCCTCCTATCTTTAAAAGCTTGGTATATGCGACATTCATAGAAAGTTATTAAGGGCTGAGCCACTAAGGTAACGCTACGGGCCGACTTTTCAGCTTTCTACCGGATCAAAGGTCCTGCCGGTGCAGAACCGTAAGGTGATTGTCTGAACCCGGTCCCGATAGCAATCGGGATGGGGGGATTTGATGGATTGGGAGGATTAAAGACCCTCAAAGATCAGCGCCCATCATAAGGATCATAAAAATCCACGTTCCCTTGTTCTCTTCATTTGCACATCTG
The DNA here is from genome assembly GCA_036404975.1 of Chitinophagaceae bacterium. GTDB lineage: Bacteria > Bacteroidota > Bacteroidia > Chitinophagales > Chitinophagaceae > Flavisolibacter. The sequence continues at coordinate 3,512 of DASWYM010000256.1, read as the reverse complement.
TACATTCACACATTCCCTCCGTGTACTCTGCGTCCTCTGTGCGAAACCCTCCTAATCCCTAATCCCTCTTATCGTGCCTCAGCAGTTCTAAATAGCAAAGTTCACGATCAGCTTGCTGCCGTAGGAGCCCCACTCGCGCAGCACTTTGTCGAGCGACTTCATCATGGTGGCGCGGTCCATCTTCTTGCCTTTGGTGGCCGGCACCACGGCCTTCATATCCACATCAAACACGTCGACCTTGGTGGCAAACCAGGTGCTGTGCAGGCGGGGCACCCCCACCCCCAGGATCATGCCGGGCAGGCCGGTGATGCCTTCGGGACCGCCACTGATCAGGATCTCGTCGGTGTAGAAGGCAAAGACGGCCACCGTGTCGTCCAGTATCCCCACGGCCTTGCGGCATTCGAAGCCGGCAATGGTGCGGGTGTCGGCGGTGAGCTTCCACCTGATCCTGGTCAGGCTATCGTCCACCAGGAAGGTCTCTTCGTACACGGGCTTCTGGGCCACGCTGCGTCCTGCCTTGTAGTCGGTGTACACCACGTTCTTGTCGGCCACGGGGCGGAACCAGTGCCGCGGGTCGATGGGCACTTCCCTGCCGGGCTTGTACACCGAGCGGGTGCTGTCGCCGGTAAACTCGTGGTAGCTCACCACGTTCCTGGGCAGGCGCTCCCTGATCATCTCATACCACTGGGGATCCAGCTCTTTGTAGTAGGCGGGCACATTGGTTACTTTTTCAAACTCGATCTTTACCTTCCCGAAGAAGGGGGTCTGGGCATGAAGCACACCCGACAGGAGGACTATAACGATTAGTAGTAATTGCTTTTTCATGACAGGTTATTTAGCGCCGGGCATTTTGGTGAACGACCATTCGAACTTCAACAGGAAGTACTGGCTGACGCGCGAGTAGCGGTCCTCGATGATGAAGTTGCTGTTGATGTTGCGGGTGAAGCCCCGGTTCTGGTCCAGCAGGTCGTTGGTGATCAGGAACAGCTTGCCCGACTTGTCCTTGAACACTTTTTTGGCCAGGGAGGCATTCCATTGTATGATGTTGGTGTTGGCGTTGAAGGCTGATATCCGCTGCCGCAGGTCGAAGTTCACGTCCGATCGCAGCTCCACTTTGCCCGGCAGCATGATGAACCCGTTGAGCGCACCGCCATAGGTAAAATAGTTGTTATTGACCGACCGGTTCAGCGACGCCCGCGAATGGTTGTAGCCCACCTCGGGCCGGATCTCGAAGCTGCCCTTTTCGGGCACGTCGTATTCAAGGGAAACGCCCCCGCGCAAGTTGGTGTATTCGTTGGTATTTTTCATGGCGTCGACGAAGTTGAAGGTGCGCCCACCGTTAGCGTTCAGCCGGATGCCGTAGCCCAGTTTTTTCTCGCCGCCGCCTTTGTTCCAGTTGCCGTTGAAATACCAGTACTTTACCCCGTCCACGTTCACCGGCATGGTGGTTTGCTTGCGGGTGGCAGGATCAAAGGTGGTGGAGTTGACCACGGCATTATTGGTGACGTTATAACTAACATTCACCCACACACTTCGCCGGCTCAGCACCTTGTACTGGTTAAAGAAGGTGCTGAAGCTGTGGTTGAAGCCCACTTCCAGGTCGGGGTTGCCCCTGTACTCGTACAGCGGGTCGGTGTTATCGCGCAGGGGCTGCAGTTGATTGATGTTGGGCTGGCGGGTGGTACCGCGATAATTGAAAGTAATGCCCATCTGCGGCTTGAAAGTATAGTTGAACTGTCCCTGGGGCGTTACGCGCAGGAAGTTGTAGGCTGTTTTTTTACCCGCATCCGTATCATACAGATCGAGGTTGACGGCCGACAGGCCGGAGCCCAGGGCAAAGCGCACCTTCTTATCGACGTAGCGCAGCACTGCCTGCGAGCTGTGGGACAGGGCATCAAAGTCGAAGTTGTTGCTGAACAGCGGGTCCAGCACTTCGTACTTCCCGTTGGAGCCCTTGTTGTAGGTATTGCGGTGCGAATAGGAGTGGTTGCGGTTATGGCCGTAGTCGAGCACCACGTTGAACTTATCCGTAAGGGGCTCGCTGAAGGTGATCTTGCCCCCTATGGTTTGCGAGCGCCCCGCAAAGAGCTTCATCTGGTCCACGGTGCTGGCAGAGTCCCTGGCGCCAAAGAAGCCGAGCTCCGTATGGAGGGTGCCTTCGCTGTCGTCTTCGGTCACCCCGAAACGCAGCGTGGTGATCATCTGGCGGTTCTTCTTGTGGAACAGCTGCTTATAGGTGAGCACATTATCCGACTGGAGGCGCTCGGTATGATTCTCCTTCTGCTGGCTGCTGTTGTTGCGGAGCTCTTTGGCCTCATCGAGGAACTCGGTATTGGTGGTGGCATACTGGTCGCTGGTGCGCCGCAGGCCGTTCACCGAGATCTTGAAAGAAGTGAGCGAGTCGACCTTCCACTCGTACTTGGCATTCCCCTGGTGCTGCTCGTTGAGGGCTGAGGTCCTGGTTGATACGTTGCGGTAGTCGATGGTACCTGCCCGCAGGTACTGGGCAAGGGTGGCGCCGGTGTTTTCGGTGCCCAGCCGGTTGTAGCGGTAGGACAGGTTTACGTTTTGCTTGTCCCCATTCCATTTATTGCTGAACAGGCCGCCGGCGGTGTAGGAGTCGGGCAGGCCGCGGAGGTTCCAGTCGTTGAAGCCATCGTCGGTGCCGGCGAAGGTATAGTAGCCGCCGATCTCGTCGTACTCCATGTCTTCCTCGATGCCCAGCTTTTGCCGTTCTTCCCAGTTGAGCGAGCCGGTGGACAGGCTGCTTTTCGTTCCGTAGAGGGATACCTTCTTCTTGCCCACGAACTTGTTGTACAGGGCCTTGGCATCGGAGTACTCGTTAAAGTCGGTGCCGGCATATATTTTCCCGAAAGCGCCCTTCTTCTTATCCTCCTTCAGCTTGATGTTGATGGTCTTGCCCTCGTTGCCCGAGGTGATGCCAGTGAGCTGTTGCTGCTCGGACTTGGTATCGTACACCTGCACCTTGTCCACCACGCGGGCCGAGAGGTTCTGCGTAGCCATGGTGGGGTCATCGCCAAAGAACTCCTCGCCATCGACCAGCACCTTTTCCACGCGTTTACCGTGGGCCGTGATCTCGCCGCGGGCGTTCACCTGGAAGCCGGGCAACTTCTTGAGCAGGTCTTCCACCGTGGCGCCATCCTTCACCACGAAGGAGTCGGCGGCAAACTCGGTGGTGTCGCCCTTGATGCGGATGGCCTGCCCGCTGCGGATGATGACTTCCTTGAGCAGGAGGCTCTTATGGGTGAGGGGGATATTGTTTAAATCGTGAACAGGATCTTTCAGTTCGAGGTCGTCGACGAAGTCGGCGAACCTGGGGTAGGAGATCATCATCGTATACTTCCCGGCAGCCAGGCCGTTGAACTGGAAGTACCCGCTCTTGTTGGCGCGGGTGAAGGTGGCCAGCGTGCTGTCCTTTTTATGCAGCAGCGAAATGACGGCAAAGGGAAGCGGCTTTTTCTCGGAAGTGTCGAGTACATAGCCTTTCAGCG
>DASWYM010000255.1:0-5783 GCA_036404975.1 Chitinophagaceae bacterium | reverse complement strand
TGGTCAGCAAAAGAAAGAATCGGTTACCGGTGCCATTACTACTTTAAACGCCAAGCAACTCGTGCAGTCGCCGGTGGCCAATATCAGCAATGGTTTGGCCGGCAGGCTTTCCGGTCTTACGGCCATTCAGGGATCAGGTAAGCCGGGTGCCGATGGCGCCGAGCTGTATGTGCGGGGTGTAGGTACCTATGCCGGTAATCCTGGTCCCCTGATCCAGGTAGACGGTGTGGCCCGGGATAGCTATAATGATATCGATCCAAACGAGATCGAAAACATCAGCATCTTAAAAGATGCCTCCGCTACGGCCGTTTATGGTGTTCGAGGTGCCAACGGGGTGATCCTGATCACCACTAAAAGGGGAAAGGAAGGAACCTCTCCCTCCATCAGCGCTACGGTGCAGACCGCCGTATCGCAGTTCACACGGATGCCGGACTTTGCTAATTCTTTTGAATATGCTACCCTGCAAAATGAGCTGAGCTTCGAAAACTATTGGATCAATCATGCCAGGGATGCAGACATCCGGACCTGGGATGACTTTGTAAAGAAGCGGGAGCAAAACTGGGTAAAAGAATCAGTCCTGTATTTCTCTCCCCAGGATCTTCTTTATTTCCAGAATGCCCATACGCCTACGCTGGCCAATGGGGCGCCCAATCCCAATTATGATCCTTATTTCCATCCCGACCAGGACTGGAAAAGCCAGATCTTCAAGAAGTTTTCACCGCAAACCCAATTCAATACCAACATCTCGGGCGGTACCCATGCCCTGAAATATTTCGTTTCTTTTGGTTACCTGACGCAGGGTGGGTTGTTCAAGACCGACTACCTGCCTTTCTCCGATGAAATGGACTTCCGGAAGAACCGCTACAACCTGCGCGGAAACTTTGACTTTGATGTGAACAAGAACTTCCGTGTGGCGGTTGACCTGAGCTCGCAGTATGTGCAAGTGAGCGGCATGGATAACGACGGTTTTACCTGGGAGAAGCGGATTTTGTGGTCCACACCGCTGGGCTCCCCCGGTATCGTAAACGACAAGTTCGTGGTACCTTTCACGAACCAGAACGAGCAGTTGAACCCGTTGTACGCCATCGCTTCGTCTAATGCGTATAATGTGACCAACAACAGTACTCTGAACTCATCGATCCGGTTGACCCACAAGCTTGATTTTATTACCAAAGGCCTGTCGGTGAATGCAAGGGGAGTTTACGACAGCTATTTCTCCAGCCGGACGGGTGGCCGGTCCTATCCTACACTGTATGGTATCCGGGAAAATCCCAATGGCGACAAGCTGGATCCCATCCTGGTACAGTTGAACGAGATCAGGCCTTCGGAGCGCTGGAACAACTGGCACAACGGCAAATGGCGGAAGATGTATGGTGAGTTCTCGCTGAACTACAACCGCAGCTTTGGTGCTCACGCCGTAACCGGCTTATTATTGTATAATGCCGAAAAGAAGTATGATCCAGGCTTAAAGTACAATCTTCCCCGTGCTTATATGGGTAGTGCAGGCAGGGTCACTTATGCGTACAATGGCAAGTACCTGGCTGAATTCAATGTGGGTTATAACGGGTCGGAGAACTTCCCTGAAGGACAACGCTTCGATTTCTTTCCCGCTTATTCGATGGGATGGGTAGCCAGTAAAGAGTCGTTCTGGCCCACCAATAATTATGTAACCTATCTTAAAGTAAGAGGTTCGCTAGGTAAGGTGGGTAATGATGGTATTGGTGGTGACCGATACCTTTATTTGCCTGATACATGGCAGTATACTGGCGGTTACCATTTTGGCACCATCACCAACCGCCGCTGGGTACAGGGAGCGCAGGAGAGTGTGCTCGGAAACCCCAACGTTACCTGGGAAACGGCTACCAAATCCAACATTGGTTTTGAAAGCAGGTTCTTCCGGGATAAGCTGATGCTCACCTACGATTACTTCAATGAACATCGTGTCGATATCCTTTCGTACCGACAGACAGTGCCGGATGTGGTGGCCGCCACCCTGCCTGCCTATAACCTGGGCATAGTGAATAACTGGGGTAATGAACTGGAGCTGGCCTACAACGGTAAGGCCCGTAAACTGGATTATTGGGTAAAGGGAAATATTTCGACTACGAAAAATAAGATCGTCTTCTGGGATGAACCCATCGTGCCGGGGCTGGAATACCAGGCCGCAACAGGCAAGCCTATCGGCACAGGTAGCTATTTACAGGCAGAAGGCTTATATAATACATGGGCAGATCTGTATAAGGTGGACGCCAGTGGCAACCCCATCCTCTCAGAGCCCGTAACGGCCCTCGACGCCCAGGGAAAATCCTATACCAATGCCCAGGGTGCAGTGGTGTATCAAAAAGACCTTGGATTTGCCGGGGTTCCCCTGCAGCCCGGTGAAGTGCGGTTGAAGGATGTAAACTTTGATGGGGTCATCAACGAAAAGGACTACGTGCGGTCCGGAAAGACCAGAATACCCGAAATCACGTTTGGTACTTCTCTGGGTTTCAATTTTAAAGGGTTTGATTTCTCGATCCTGATGCAAGGTGTAAAGGGGACTGCAAAGCATGCGATGGGCAACCAGCTGCACTTTAACAAGCAGGAATCCCTCTTTGAAGTGGACCTGAATCGCTATAATCCTGAGCGCTATGCCAATGGCGAGGAAATTGACTTCCCCATTGCCGCCTATAACAAGCAGGCCGCAAGAAGTACTTTCTTCCTGTTGAATACGTCGTACGTACGCTTAAAGAATATGGAAATAGGGTATACCCTTCAGCCCGTGATCCTGAAAAGGGCAGGGATCAAATCGGCACGCGTGTATGTGAATGGCTATAACCTGTACACCTGGTCGCCCAACAAGATCTGGGGTGACCCGGAAAACATGGGCTTCATCGGATACCCGTTGACCCGTACGTATAATGCCGGTTTATCCATCAATTTTTAATTCCTCAATCAGAACTTCATGAAAAGAATATATATAGTTGCGTTGATGCTTACCTGCATAACGGGAAGTATGCTCACTACCGGTTGCAGGAAAGACTTCCTTGAAAAACCAAAGGGTGGTGCTGTTACCGTGGATACTATTTTCAGCACCAAAAAGCAGGCACAATATGCCGTGGCCCGGATGTATGAAATGTGTATCCTCACTGGTTTTGTCAAAAACGAGCCGCACGATGCCCGCCCCGATGCAATCACCGACCAGGTGTATATCATTTCCCCGGCATACGACTGGGCCGCTTCCAATATTAACTATGGTACCTATATCAAGGGCAATATGAGTCCATCGGGTACCATCGACCGCGACAAGGATAACCAGGGCAATGCGTTCATCAATCACTATAAAGCCATCCGCCAGGCAAACCTGGTATTGAAAAACATTGACCGGGTGGCAGATGCGGATAATGCCTGGAAGTCGGATGTTAAAGGCCAGGCGCTTTTTTGCCGCGCCATGCAGCACTATGAGACCTTCCGGCTTTATGGTGGCATTCCCATTGTAACCGAACCCCTGAGTGGCGATGGTAATATTGCCATTCCGCGCAGCTCGGTAAAATCTGTTGTGGACAGTATTGTCAGCTGGTGCGACCAGGCGGCAGCTGTTCTTCCGGCTACCCGCCCCGCTACAGAGTATGGAATGGTCACCAAACTGGCCGCTATGGCCCTGAAGGCAAGGATCCTGTTGTATGCCGCCAGTCCTCTGTTCAACACCCCGGAAAATATGAAGGGAACTATTGCCCAGGCCCGCTTTGGTGATCCCAGGGACTCCGTTTTATGTTATTCTACCGATGACAGGGAGCGTTGGAACCTGGCAGCGAAAGCCGCCAAGGATGTGATCGATAACGCCGAAGGCTCCGGTGTGGCTTTGTACAATACCGGTAAGGTAGAAACTACAGGTGACACCTATGCCACCATTGGTGATTATGAGGCCGTGTACAATGTTTACGCCAACTCCGAGCTGATCCTGGTGAATACCTATAACCAGGTACCCAATGGCTGGGAGTGGGGCCGCTACATGATGTCGAAAGTGCGCCTGGCAGAGTGGGGGGTGAAAAACAATGTGCCCGTTGAATTTATGCAGTTGTATGAAAAGCGTGATGGCAGCAAATGGACTATGCCGCAGTCGGGTGCCAATTTCCCGGTGGATATCAAAGCCCTGAACCTGGATCCCCGTTTTTACCAGACGGTGGCCTATGATGGTATGGTGTACAACAGTTCGCGGGGAGCCATCGCTTATTATAAAGCCGGGGATGGCTATCCTGCCGGAGCCCTCTCGTCCTCTGATGCCGGCCCTGATGGCTATGCTGTAGAGTGCATTAAGTTCGTGGCCCGCATCGACAATATGAACGACAACCATTTTGCCTGGCCCATTTTCCGCCTGGCAGAGTTCTACCTCGGCTATGCGGAAGCGCTGAATGAATATGCAGGGCCTGGAGGCGATGCCGCTACCTACATGAACCTGGTCAGGGCCAGGGCTGGCATGCCTGCCAAAAACCCGGGATCGGTAGAAGAATTCAGGGAGCTGATCCAGAATGAGCGCACCGTGGAACTAGCGTATGAAGGTCATCGCTACAACGATCTGACCCGCTGGCTGAAGGCCCATACCGTACTGAGCCAGTTCCTGCATGGAGTGGCCACCACTGCAAAAAAAGTGAACAACGCGCTGACCCGCTCCTGGGAGATCGTGCCGTTTGTGCAGCGGTCGTTCCCGATCCGTTATTACTATGTGCCTTTCCCGTATAAGGAAGTGAGCAAGAATTACCTGGGTGGCGGTAAAGGTTGGGACGGACAAAACCCGGGATGGTAATAAGGTTTGTATGACTCATAATCAACTACTAATGAAAAATATATTAATAAAGCTATTTTCCTGGCTTCCCCTGTTTATTGGTGTGGCTGCCGTGCAGGCGCAAACGATCCCCGGGGTACAGCCAGATTCCTCCGGCCTGTTGATCAAAAACCAGCTCACCAACGGTACTGTTGACGGAGGGCTGAGGAATGAAAAATATTGGAGAAGTACCGGTGCCCTCTTTACCCTGTCGGGTGAAGACCTGACGCGTATGAACACCGGCAACCTGCTCAACACACTGCAAGGCCGGATCCCGGGTCTTACCGTTTCCACCGGCTCCGGTGAGCCCGGTTATGATAACCCGACCCTTTACCTGCGGGGACAGAGCAGCTGGAATATCGCCGGCAACCGGGTAGCCATTTACCTGGATGGCTTCCAGGTGGACCTGAACGCGATCGGGGCCTTATCACCCTTTGAAATTGAATCGGTGACCCTGCTTAAAGATGCAGCGGCCCTTTCGATTTATGGCATGGAAGGCGGGGCTGGCGTGCTGAGTATCCGTACTAAAGAAGGCATGGCTACCTCCAGGACCCAGATCAGCGTGAATGGACGGTATGGCTATATGACGCCGGTGGAGCTGCCCAAAGTATTGGGTGCTTATGAATATGTTTCTGCTTACAACCAGGCGTTGAAAAATGACGGGTTGCCGGTGAAATATGCCAACCCTGACTTCTATAAAGCCAAGGACGATCCTTTCCACCCCAATGTGGACTGGTACAACCAGATGCTGACCAACCAGTCGACCCTGCAGGATTATAATATCTCTTTCCGGGGCGGCGGCACCTGGGCCAAGTACTATGTGTTTGGTAATTACACCGATTTTGGTGGTATCTATCGCGATGCCGACCTGATCGATAAAGATTTTGGTACCAATGCCAAATACCGCAAGATCAACCTACGCGCCAATGTGGACTTGCAGCTCAGCAAGAGCCTGTCGGTAAAGGCCACCATAACCGGCATC
>DASWYM010000254.1:0-7507 GCA_036404975.1 Chitinophagaceae bacterium | reverse complement strand
TGAACGTGTAGTTTGATCCGTACCCTTCCTTCCCCTGCCCAGAGCAGGGGTTCTTTCGTTACTACATTGCCTAAACAGCTTACTTGCCGTTAAAACGGAAGAACAGGCTAAAGGTCCACCCTCATGCCCTCCACCGCCATTTCATACGACACCGTCGAGGACGTTCCTGCCCGCAGCTGCCGGTAAAGCTCCCGGAGCCGGGCATCCGTATGCAGGGGGTCGTGGTGGGTGAGCAGCAAGTGATTGACCCGGGTGAGTTCGGCAAACTGTACCGCATCGCTCATCGAGCTATGCCCCCATCCCACTTTACCGGCGTATTCTTCCGCCGTGTACTGGGCATCGTGCAACAGCAGGTCCGCCCCCGATGCCAGGTCGCTACCAGACAACCAGTCTACATCCTCGATCAGGTGGCGGCGCCCCAGCACCGGCTCGTGGTCGGGAATATACGCCAGCACCCCGCTGTGGTTGCTGACGCGGTAACCCACCGTGGGTCCCGGGTGGGTAACGTAAGCCGAGTGGATAGAAAATGGCCCTATGGTAAAAGAACTGTGATCGACCTCGTGCAGCGACAGGCGGCAGGCCAGGTCGCGGAAGTACACCGGGAAGAGCGGCGGCGACAGGTAACGGCCCAGGCGGGCCCGCAGGCTCTGGGTGGTGCTGGCCGGCCCCCAGATGTGCACTTCGGTGTCCGGGTTGAACAGGGGTCGGAAAAAACCCAGCCCCTGGATGTGATCGATATGCAGGTGGGTCAGTAAAATATCCACCCGCCGGCGGTTGAGGTCAACGTGGCCGTTAAGGTGTTGAATGCCGGTGCCCGCATCCAGCACCAGCAGGGTTCCCTCCGCCTCCACCCCGATGCAGGATGTATCGCCTCCATACTGTTTTGTGTCGGGGCTGGTGGTGGGTATGGAACCACGTACTCCCCATACCGTTATATTCATGATGCCGGGGGTCTCCAGAAAATAGCTACGGCGCCTAAAAAGGTGTTGGCCCGCCCGATGATGGGGTAAGCGGTCACCGATATCCTTTCCTGCTTACCCTGCAGGCTTTCGATCCAGAAGGTTTTATGATGCGGCAGCCGGTGCTTTAAGGTCTTTACCAGGGGCAGCTCCTCTGCCGGTAGCGGTAGCCCCTCTTCGTCACGGTTTTTAAAAATGGTGCCCCACTGCTCCACCGGCATTTCGCCTGTATCCTCGTAGCGCAGTCCCAGGATCTCTTCGGCGGGTTCGTTATAAAAAAGAAGGTTGCCATTGATGTCGGTAATAAAAACCGGGATAGACAGGCATTCCGCCAGCTGGCGATTCAGGATGATTTCAATGGCGTAGGCCATAGGTTAGTTGGTGGGGTAAATAGCAAAAGTACACCAATTAAACAGGGAATAATAGATGAGGTTGGAGTGCAAGGAGGGATTAGGAAGAGAACCACGAAGTGAAATGTGCAGATGAGAAAATGTGCGGATCTGCGAATGAGAGAACCCTACTGATGTCGGAGTGTTGGTAGTCAATAAATGACCAACGGACCCAATGACTTATTGCCTTTATTACTTCCCTTTAGGGGTTGAAGGCACCCCCGGCATCTTCAGCACCGCGCCCGCAGTGATCAGCACCAGCGAATATGAGAGGGGCCACGAATAGACGCCAAAGCCCCCCTCGGCGAAGAACTCCCGGTCGTAGATATAGTACAGGAGCCAGATGGCCGCAATGCCGGTGGCACTGAGCAGCGCCCGCTTCACCCGGACCGGTAAAGGGCGGTAGCGCAACACGCGGAACAAGAGCCAGTAGATCAAGAACACAGGTAGCAGGAGCAGCAGGCCAAAGAACATCAGAAGGAAGACAAAAGGCAGGGAATGATACACTTCGCCCCAGGTGGCGGAACGCAGCGCCGCCAGCCCCAGCACAAACACAAAAGGCGCCATGACGATGGTGACGAGCCAGACTTTCAGCGGAAAGCCCCAATGGGATGATGTCTTTCTTTGCGCAAACAATCGGGTAAGGGCAGGATCGGTTTGGCGAACCTCCGGGGCTAAAGGTAGAGAAGTTCAGGGAGTGAAGAATTGGGGAATGTGCAAATGTACGAATGTACAGTTGTGGAAGACAAGTTAAAAGGGTAGTCATCAGGGCAGCGTGATGAAGATAGACCTGCGTTTTTGGGGCTCCAGGTTGCGGGTCTTGTGTCCTTTGCCGGTGGTGTCTTCCACCAACAATACGTCGCCGGCGCGGAACACCCGCTTTTCTCCCAGCGAGGTTTCGATCTCAATGGCTCCGTCCAGCAGGATGATGTATTGCCTTTGAGGAGCGGTATGGAAGTCGTAATCATAGGCTGGCTCCACTTCCCGGAAAATAACGCTGCTGGCTTGTACGGGCGCAGAAAGCCTTCCGATGGTGCCTGCCTCCTTCAGGGGGACAGCCACCTCTTCGAAATGGCTGTCCCCGCGGGCGTCGCTATATACTCTTATTATGGGTAACATCGTTTACGATCCTACGGTTTGTGCCTGGAAGACCAGCTTATTGGCGTTCTCTATTTCGTCGGGGCTGATGGTATGTCCCATGTTGGTGTACACCCTGGCGGTCACGTCAGCTCCCATGGTTTTCAGGATATTCACGGTGGCATGCACCCGGTCGACCGGCACGTGGGGATCGGGATCGCTGGTGCCGATGAACACCGGCGAGTGGCTGAAGTCGCCCCGGTAGTTGCCGGGGTAGACCGTATCGCCAATGAGACCGCCGGTGAAGGCCACTACCCCGCCATAGCGGGAGGCGTGGCGCGTCACGAATTCCAGGGTGAGGCAGGCGCCCTGCGAAAAGCCCAGGAAGTAGATGCGCTCCGAAGGAATACCCTGGCCGTGCAGGTCATCTACCAGCTCTTTCAGTACCTCCAGCGACGAGGTGAGCCAGGGCTCGTTTTGTGCCGGCGGGGCCATAAACGAATAAGGGTACCAGGTGTTATTGGTCGCCTGCGGCGCCAACAGCGCAAAGTCCTTTACGTCCAGGTACGAGGCCAGCGACAGGATGTCTTCGGCACTGCCACCCCTGCCGTGCAGCATGATCAGCACTTTACTGTCTTTACTTACTTCCTTGCCTGCGGAGATAATGTTCTTCTGGTGCATGGTTATTTATAATTATCAAGGTTTACGCTCACGGGGGTTAAGGCCGTTTCTATTTGTGCCCTGTCGGGCTCGAATTGCGGCGGCAGCTTTAAGGCTTCGCCCAGGTGGTCTGCCGGCTCGTCCACCGAAAAGCCGGGACCCGAGGTAGCTACTTCAAAGAGCACGCCGCCCGGCTCGCGGAAGTAGATGGAGGTGAAATAATTGCGGTCGAGCACCGGTGTAGGGTTCAGCATCCGCCTGACGATGCGCAGCCTTACCTCCTCCTGCGTTTGCCGGTCGGGCGTGGCAAAGGCGATGTGGTGTACGGTGCCACTACCGGCAAGGCCTTTAAGGCTGTCGGGGGTGCACAACACGTCGATATAGTTGCCCGAGGAGTCGTTGGCCGCAAAGCGGAAGCGGTTGCCCTTTTCGGCTATAAAACGGTGGTCCAGCTGTTCGATCAGCAGGCCAGCCGTGCGCTCGTAGCCTTCTTCCCAGATCTCCACGCTGTGGATGCCGCGAAGCGAATGCTCCGGGGGTATGTGGCCTGGTGAAAAGCCGGACCGGGTGTCGCGGTTGTTGAACACCAACTCCAGGCCCACGCCATCGGTATCTTCGAGGTAGATGACCAGTTCGTCGTCAAAGCGCTCCTGCGGCGCTTTGTGATCGATATTGAAGCGCTTCAGCCGCCCCAGCCAGTAATCCAGGGAGGACATTGGCACCGAGAAAGCCGTAGTATTGAGCATTCCTTTGCCATGACGGCCGGCTATCAGCCCATTGTAGGGAAAGAAGGTAAGCAGGCTACCCGGCCTGCCTTCCGCATCCCCATAGTAAAAGTGATACACATCGGGTCCATCGAAGTTGACGGTCTTCTTCACCAAACGCAACCCCAGGATGCCGGCATAGAAATCAATGTTCTCCTGGGCGCTGCTGGCGATGGCTGTAACGTGATGAATACCAGTGATCAAGGGCTTCATAATATAGTTAATTTACTTGAGTGGTTACCTTCCTGAGCTTTCATTAAAGCCTTGGGCAGGACCGTTATTGCTCCAGCGCCGGCAACACTTCCTCGATGCGCTTACGGCTGCGTTCATATTGCGGCGGCAGCATCAGGTGCGTACCCAGTTCACTTACGGGCTCATCGATAGCAAAGCCGGGGTTATCGGAGGCCAGTTCGAAGAGCACCCCACCGGGCTCGCGGAAATAAAGCGAGTAGAAATAGTTACGGTCTATCTTCTCCGTGATGTTCAACCCAGCGCTGCGTACCTGCTCGCGAAAGGCCATCAGGATGTTGTCATCCTTCACACGGAAGGCCACGTGGTGGTTGGTGCCGCCGGCATTGATGCCGGGCCGTCCATTGGGATCCTCCACCAGGTCGACGATGTTGGCCGAGCCGATGGCATCGGTCACAAAGCGGTACCTGGCTCCTTCCTGGCTTACCTGGCGGTAGCCAAAAATATCGGTCAGTATACGGGCTGTCAGGTCGATATGGCGCAGCGTGAGCACCACGCTGTGGAAACCTTTCGTCGCCACCTCTTCTTTCACCTCGCCGCTGACCCAGGGCTTGCGGTCATCCTTAGCGCTGGGGACGATCAGGTTGAGCAACAAGCCGTCGGGGTCTTCAAGGGGCAGGAAGGTCTCGCCAAAGCGCTCGCCCACTTCCCCGTGCTTCACGCCCTGCTGGGCAAGGCGATCCGCCCAGAATTCGAGGCTGCCTGACGGCACCGAGTAGCCGATCTCGGTGGCCATGCCCGTACCTATACTTCCCTTCTGGATACCCTCCCAGGGAAAGAAGGTGAGTATGGAACCGGGCGACCCTACCTCGTCGCCGTAATAAAAATGGTAGGTGCCGGGATCGTCGAAGTTGACGGTCTTCTTCACCAGCCGAGTACCCAGCAACCTGGTGTAAAAGTTATAGTTGCGCTGGGCTTCCCCGGCAATGGCCGTTATGTGATGGAGGCCCAGAATCCTGTTTTCCATAATCATAAATTAAGCGGTTACTAATTCAGCCTGCTTGACCAGCTGCACTTCCGCATGGATCTTGATCTCATCGCTCACCACCACGCTTCCTGCTTCGGTCACGTCATTCCAGGTCAGTCCAAAGTCCTTGCGGCTGATCTTGCCGTTGACGGTGAAACCGGCCTTTGTCTGTCCATAGGGATCCACGACAATACCACCAAACTCCACGTTGAGCGTTACCGGTCGGGTAATACCGCGGATCGTCAGGTCGCCGTGCAGTTTGGCCTCGTCACCAGCTGCTTCATATTTCGTGCCCACAAAGCGCAGCTGGCTGTGCTCTTCTGCATGGAAGAAGTCGGCTGACTTCAGGTGCGTATCCCGCTGCTCGTTATTCGTGTCGATGGAGTCGATATCTGCAGTAAACTCGATCTTCTTAGCCGTGGTAAAGTCTTCGCTATCCGACTCCACTTCCAGGTTAAACTTTTTGAAGTAGCCGGTAACGGTAGTGATCATCAGGTGCTTTACTTTAAAAAGTACTTCCGAGTGCATCGGGTCGATTTGCCATTTAAGGTTTGCCATTGTTTTTATCTTTTAGTGTTTGAATAATTTGATACCACAAAGCTACCCTTATGCCCAGGGCTCACCATTGAGGTAAGACAAGAAAAGGAACTGACCTATGTCAAGACTTTTGGATAGGCCACCTGTCCGGGAAACTGGGTCACCGGAAAAGAGTCCACCCGGGCTGCCATCACACCCCATAGCAGAGCTTTAGGGCCAGAAATACCCTCTCTCTATATGGCCGTCCCGCACGGGCAGGATACCCGTCACTTTTAATTTTTAGAAAAAAGCAGATACTGCAGCTGCTATCCTGTAACATCAATGCCGTAGTCCAAAAAAACGCCAAAGTACTTATGAACAGCGCCTTTCAGGCGTTTAGCTAACGCAAAAGCGTCTACGAACATAATGGACAGGCTGGCGTCCGCCCTAAAAATTGGGCTCCGCCAGGTATCCATTGCTGAAGTTGGGCACGACTCTTGTGTTTATAAGGGTAATTTTCTCATATAAGCATAACGTGTTTGCTCCCTGTTTCTACAGGGAGTTCTTTTTTTAATACCAGCGCTGGAGCGGTACAGCAGAGCTTGAAGGTCATAAAGGACAATAAGGCATGGAGTCAATTTAAACCATAGTGTCCGTCTTCTTTTTTCCCCGTACCTCATCAATGAAAACACAGCAGGGGTAAGGCTTTCAGAGAAATAACACCCTGTAATTATCCCACATATGTTCCACATTATTTTCCCCAATTTGGTGATGTTAACTTTCCTGTACATGTGTATCTGCATGAAGGGCAAAGAGACCCCGATCGGCACCTCCTTTGTCGCCTACACTTTGGCTTAGGAACTGCAGGGAGCTGGCAGAACCGGAAGAGCAGAAGGGACGAAAGGTGTTTTATTGGGTAGGACAGAGCAAGCAATCGTTAACGAACACCTAAGTCATTGGGAGAACAGAAACGGTACAGAATAGATAGTGCAGATGGATGTCCGCTCCCCCGCAGTCGCTTTGCTGAAGGCTTTACCTTTTTGTGCAAAGAGTAAAGCATGGATTGTTTGATTTGGCGTAAAGAGGTAGCTTCATCCCTGGGTGGAGCTACCATTTTTTGATAGCATAACCCGGCGCCCTACATACCCGCACCATTAACACTTGCCTCACCACTCACCACTCATCACTCATCACTCATCACTCATTCAGCACTCCGTATAATCCCACCGGAAAATGCCGTTGACGGCAATGACCTGTTCGAGCAGGAAGGCAGGCCCATCATCCAGTACGAACCCGCTTTGACGGGCATCCCACGCCGGCGTCAGGGCGGTTATGGTGCCGCTAATCCGGGTAAGGCCCTCGTGGTCCAGGATAAAGGAAGCGGAGGTGCCCTGCAGGCGAGCGAGCAGCTCCTGCAATTCGGTATAGTTTTGAAAGGTAGTGCGCTGGTCCATAGCGGGAGATTGAAGTAACAGAAAGGGTTGCGGGAAGCCGGATCCGGATATAAGCCCTGTACCAACTTTGTGCCCGCATGTAGGTGCAGCCGCCACGAAGGACCCGCCCCCCCTAAAACAAGAAAGCCCCGGTCCTGTAAAGGCAAGGGAGCTTTCCGTTTGTTTTTTTTACTTATCGGTTGTAATAGAAGAGGTACAATTGCTGTGCCAAAACAGGGAGGTAGGGGTCTGTGAACTCCAAACCTTACTTCCAACGGCAAGCAGGCTCCGGTTTTACGCACGGCTGCAGCCACACCGGCACCGTACCCCTGGGCCCTCCATGGCAATAGAAATATAACAGTGCTGCTCGGCTTGTCCTTCCAAATGAATTAAGTAATTTACATATAACAGATCTCTCCAATTCAGAACATCCTGCCTGAATAACCCGCATGGAAAAACCCCGCTACTCGCAATTGATGAACCTACCCGGTGA
>DASWYM010000253.1:0-1540 GCA_036404975.1 Chitinophagaceae bacterium | reverse complement strand
CTTTACCCGCGTGTCGCGGATAGCCGATACGGCTTTCTTCAGCAGGTCGCCCTGTGCCAATACTTCCGCTACAGGCTGACCGTCCTGCGTAAACTGCTTTACGCACAGGTCATCACTTTGCTCCTTAAGCTGGTGGTAGATCTCTTCGCTGATAAAAGGCATGAAGGGATGCAGGAGCTGCATCAGCTGCTCGAAGAAGTATACTGTTTTATTATACACTTCAGGCTCAATAGGCTGCTCAAACCCGGGTTTAGCCCACTCGAGGTACCAGCTACAGAAGTCGTCCCAGATCAGCGAATAAACGGTCTTTAGAGCCTCGCTGAGGCGGAACTGGCTGTACATTTCTTCTACCTGCAGCTTTACTTCCTTCAGGCGGTTGTCGAACCACTCCACGGCAAAGTTGCCGGTAGCGTGGTGGTCACCAGCTGTAGCTTGCCGGCCTTCCCACATCTTCACCAGCTTGAGGGCGTTCCACAGCTTGTTGTTAAAGTTACGGCCCTGCTCGCAGGAGCTGTCATCGAACAGCAGGTCATTACCCGCAGGCGCGGAGATGAGGATACCAAAGCGGACGGCATCGGCACCAAAGCGGTCTATAAGCTCCAGCAGGTCTGGGGAATTACCCAGGCTCTTACTCATCTTGCGTCCCTGCTTGTCGCGCACCATACCGGTGAAGTACACGTGCTCGAAAGGACGCTCCTGCCGGTATTCCATGCCCGCCATGATCATGCGTGCCACCCAGAAGAAGATGATGTCCTGCCCGGTCACCAGCACCGAGGTGGGGTAGTAGTAGTTGATGTCTTTATTGCCGGGATCGTTGATGCCGTTGAAGACCTCTATGGGCCACAGCCAGGAGGAGAACCAGGTATCCAGGACGTCTTCGTCCTGCCGGATGTCTTCTATGTCGATAACCGTCCCTTTCTGTTTCAGGGCCTCCCAGGCTTTTTCTTTGCTTTCAGCCACTACGAACTCACCTTCCGGCGTATAGAAGGCAGGGATCCGCTGCCCCCACCAAAGCTGGCGGCTGATGCACCAGTCTTTAACATTCTCAAGCCAGTATTTATAGGTGGCGAGGAAGCGTTCCTCGGGATGGATCTGTACGTCGCCGCTTACCACAGCCTCCAGGGCCTTGCCGGCCAGGTCGCGCATCTTTACGAACCATTGGGTGGAAATTCGGGGCTCCACTACCGAATTGGTGCGCTGCGAAAAGCCCAGGCGGGTCTGGTACTCTTCATCTTTTACCAGCAGGCCTTCCGCACGTAACTGCTCCACGGCCTTTGTGCGGGCTTCAAAGCGGTCCATGCCTACAAACACCTCGGCGGCGGCGCTCAGGGTGCCGTCTTCGTTTAGGGTGTCAATAGCAGGAAGGTTATGCTTCAGACCCAGGTTGTAGTCGTTGATATCGTGGGCGGGCGTCACTTTCAGGGCGCCGGTACCAAAGGCAGGATCTACATACTCGTCAAAGATGATGGGTACTTCCCGGTTCACCAGGGGCACTATAATGGTTTTACCCTTCAGGTGGCTGTAGCGTTCATCGTTAGGG
>DASWYM010000252.1:0-17065 GCA_036404975.1 Chitinophagaceae bacterium | reverse complement strand
TAACGGCTCAGTTATAAGCAGTTATAATCAATAGCTAGGTGGAAACACGTACCCGCTGGCTGCCTGTCCTCTTCCTGTATTTGTAGGCTCTTTGTCACTATAACGCCGAAAGATAAAGGGACATTTTGGTGGCTTATTCTTTCAAGCGGCATCCAGACCAAAGCAATTCCCAGTACACCACTGCTTACTGCGCCAGAAGGGTATACACTTTGCCTTTTTGCGTGCCTACATCATAAAGAAAGGTTTCCTTCAGCTTCGGAGGCGTAATGGCTGCCCCGGGAGCGACAATGGGGGCAGGCGTTTCTTCGGTTTCATAAAACGGGTTGGGATTCTTTGCGGCCGCATTTTTTAAGAGCCCGCCCCCCATTAACCGCATCCTATTGGGCACCCGCAGGCGAAGGTTCCCCCCCAGTTTGGACCTGATTACCGCCTTTATTACTTTTCCGTCTTTCCAATGCAGGCTAACCACTTCGAAACCGCCCCTGGCCCGCAGGCCCGATATACTCCCGCCGGACCACCAGGCATCGGGAAGGGCTGGCAGCAGGTGCAGTGCGCCATCTGCACTTTGCATCAGCATTTCGGTAATGCCGGAGGTGCAACCGAAATTTCCATCAATCTGGAACGGTGGGTGCGCATCAAAGAGGTTGTTGTAGGTGCCACCTCCCCCTTGGATAGTGCCCACGGGCGTCAGCTGGTCTTCAATAAGCTTGTAGGCATGATTGCCATCCAGCATTTTTGCCCACCAGTTTACTTTCCACCCCATGCTCCAGCCGGTGGACACATCGCCACGGTGTAGCAGGGTGGTCTTTGCTGCACGGTACAATGCCGGCGTCCGGAAGGGGGAAATCTGGTTGGAAGGGAACAACCCGTACAAATGTGAAATGTGGCGGTGCTGGTCTTTGGGATCATCCACATCATCGAGCCACTCCTGCAGCTGCCCATGCCGGCCTATGTGCATGGGAGCTAAACGGCTGCGCAGGTTTCTAAGGGTATCCGCAAAAGCGGCATCCCTGTTCAGCAGCCGGGCAGCCCGGATAGCCGCGTTGAACACATCAAATACAATCTGGTTAGTCATGGTAGTACCTGCATCCAGCGACGCTCCTTCGTGCACCCGCGGTGCATTTTCCGGCGACATATCGGGGTTGACCACCAGCCACTGGTATTTAGGATGTGTCACCAGGTAATCGACATAAAAGGTGGCAGCGCCTTTCAACACCGGATACGCCGAGTCCAGGAAAGCTTTGTCGCCGCTGTATAAATAATGCTCCCAAAGATGCTGGCTGGTCCAGCCCCCACCCCCGCTCCAGCTTCCCCAGAAAGCACCATCCACAGCTCCCGTCGTACGCCAGATGTCGGTGTTGTGATGCGCCACCCAGCCCCTGGCGCCATACATTACCCGGGCAGTCTGTTGTCCTGTTACAGATAGGTCTTTTACCATTTGCAGAAAAGGCTCATGCATCTCGGCTAGTGCCGTTTTTTCAGCCGGCCAGTAATTCATCTGGGCATTGATGTTGATGGTATATTTGCTGTCCCAGGGCGGGCGGATTTTCTCATTCCAGAGGCCTTGCAGGTTGGCCGGCTGCCCTCCTGGTTGCGAAGAGGAGATCAACAAATAACGGCCAAACTGGTAGTAGAGGGTAACCAACTGGGGATCCTTCACCGAACGAAAGGCTTTCAATCGCTCATCGGTAGGAAGTTTGGCAGCTCCGGTAGTTCCCAGGTCTAACGATACCCGGTTAAAATATTTTTGGTAAGCAGCCACATGGGTCTTTAAAATAGCAGCAAATGATTTTGGATACACCTTTTCCAGGTGTTCGGAAGCCCTTACCGCTTCATCACCGCTGATGTTGTTGTAGTTAGTAAAGCTGGAAGCGATGGAAATATAGATAGTTGCCGCATTGGCGCCTTTTAAGGTAACTGATGTATCGTTGGAAAAAAGTACCCCTACTTCTGATTTGATGCGTGCTATGCCTTTAAACCTCACCCCGCCTTTCACTCCCTCGTGATCTATGGTGGTTCCGATAATAGTTAAGTCATGGACAGGTGTGGTTTTCCTTATGGCTCTCGGCTGAGGTGTAGTAAACGAAGCTCTAAAAGAAAGGGATCCCGGTTTGCTTGCGGTCAGTCGTAAAGCAATAACACGGTCGGAGAATGAAGCCAGCGCTTCACGTGTAAAGGTCACCTCTCCGACTGTATAAGAAGTCTTTGTTATCGCTCTTTCAATATCCAGCTCCCGGTAATAATTGGTATAGTTTTCATGCCCCTCGAAATCAAAGTGGAGATTTCCAACCGGTTCAAACATCTGGCCCTGCGATTGTTGACTGATGATGGTTTTGTTGGCAAGACGTTCTGCTTCTTTATATTTTCCTTCAAAAACCAGCTTCCGAATAACCGTTAATGAGTCCAGTGCCAGAGGGTTGTCATTCCGGTGGGGACAGCCGCTCCATACGGTATGTTCATTTAACTGAATTGTCTCCCTTGGCACATTCCCATATACCATGCCCCCTAATCTGCCGTTGCCAATGGGAAGTGCATTCTCCCAGATGCCACCGGCAGGTTTGTTATACCAAAGTTTTAAATTTACCATTCTTTGCGCATAGACAAAGGATGTCACAAACAACAGAAAAACTAAAAGTAATTGTCTCATTACAAGATGTTACGAAAGTCAATAAGATAAACTGCCTGGTGTTGATGCGCTTCTATAAGTCTTAGATCCGGGTTTCTGAACTAAAGTATATCAAAACAAAAAGAAAGTCCACTGTGAAAACAGCGGACGTATGATTGCTATACGAGAGAATAAAAGAATAAGTCCGAAACACGGGAATATTTCCGACAATTTGATCCATAAAAGTCAACCACTTGTCTTGTAGATGCACATAAAGCCCAGCATTCGAATAAGAACAAGCTATTTCCATGGTGTTTGCAGAAATGCCGACATCTCTATTTATCTCCACATCCCAATTTTATAGAGGTTAACACCGTGCACTACAAAGTGGGGCACATCAGGAATGTTCTAAATAAAGACTTGCGGAAAATTGACAAACACAAATCTTACTATTTGGTATTTTTCTCCAACGCCTGAGCCACTGCTGCATAGGCTAGTTTGCGCACATAGGCTTCGTTCCACAAACCTATAGGCTCTCCAGCCCTCCAGCTGGAACTGGCCGGACTATCCAGAGGGCTCCAGATTGTTATGCCATAGCGCTGGGCTGCAGGAATAAGCTCAAAATATTTATCTATTACATATTTGTACATCTCAGCCTGTGCCTGATAGTGTGCAGGTGTAGCATCGGTAGTTTTTACTCCTACGCCCAGATCCAGTTCCGAAATTTTGATGAGCTTACCGGTGGCAGCCAGCAATCGGAACATTTCCGCAATCTTGTCCTTATCGGCGTTGGTACTGATGTGCATTTGGGTACCAATACCATCCACTTTGGCCCCTTTGCTCTCAATGTACTTTACGTACTCGATCAACCCTTTACATTTATCCAGGCTATACTCCAGGTTATAGTCATTGATAAAGTGCAGATCGCTTTGATTGCCATATTGACGGGCCATCTTAAAGGCTTTTACCGCATAGTCTTTACCTAAATAATCCATCCAGAAAAAGTGGTCTGCCGGAATATTGGTTCTGCCGGCAGCTGTTTTCAGTTCATATGGCCGGCCATCATCCATCGGCTCATTCACCACGTCCCACGCCTTCACATCCGATTTGCTGACACCGACCATGCCGGATATCCATTTTTCCAGCGCTTCGGTAAGAATGACTTCTTTCTCTACAGCCGTTTTTTCCACAGTGATGGTACCGCCTGCAGCCTTCGAACTACTCAGAACTACATCATCTATATAAACGGTTCCGGCAAACTCACCGTAACTTACGATCAACCGGCTCCTGTCTGCTGCAGTAGCAGTGGTAGAGACGTTTACCAATCTCCATTCCTTAGTCACCTGTACCTGCCCGAAGCCATTCGATGAGTAGTTAGCACTTTGCAACTCTGGCCGGATGATTCCTTCTGCGGTTCCTTTTACCCAAAAACTGAGATTATAGGTTTCTCCGCTTTTCAGTGGCTCGGCAAATGAGTAGATGGTTTGAACATCCCAGAAATTAGTGGTTTTCGATGGATTGGTGACATAAAAAGCTTTGCCTTTGTTGCCCACGCCCATACCATCGGCAGTAATCCCCCGGGTGGAATTGTTGCCCCAGCCTCCCCAGGCACTGCCTGATTCAAAATTGCCGTTCGCCACCAGGTTGCTGATCATTGGGGCGCCCTGGGTATCGTACACGTATAAACTATTCACGTCAATAGAATAGGTTACGTTGGGCTTATAACCCAGGTCGAAACGGAGTTTGATGCTGGTGCCGGAAAAGTCACTCACCTGGAACCTGATCTCTTTCCATACCGGGCCTGTAGTAAACGTTGCGGATTTGGTGCCGCTCTTCGTCCAATCCACTTGCGGGGTATTGTTCGTCAAACCCTCAAAGGAGATGCGCCCTTCTCCAGGCACATCCGATTTGATATAAGCCACGATCTCGTATTTGTGTGCCGGATTCACAGGAATACTGGGGGTAATCAACTGTAACGCCTCGGGAGCGGAAGATGTCCCCGCAGCAATAAGCTTTATTGCTTTTGCACCAGTGCCCAAACCTTGGTTATCCGCTATAGAAATACCGGCACCGCTATTGGCCTTCGTCCAGTTACTAAACGTTCCATCCAGCAAGCCGGCTTTGGGTAAATCATTAGCATAACCGGGCGTAGTAAGTATATAAGGTGCAATCAAACCTTTCAGGTACGTTGCATTTTGATTGGCATGCCAGGCGAGGGTATGACCATAAACAGTTGTGCCCACAGCCTTGGCAGTTTGTAATAAAGTCTTTACTTTTTCCAAAGCCAGACTGCCATCGGCCTGTACAATTGCTCCGTGTTTCATGTCGTAACCTATGGCAATCTCATCAAAGTTTTTATTGACCAGCCGGTACATCACCCCCTTCTTCACATACTCGTCCAGGGAAACTGCCGCGCCAAATTTAAAATTGGGATGCGCAGAACGGTTGATATAACTTTTCAGGGCCGGGTAGGCGTCTATATCTTCCTGCAGGGAAATGCTTGCAGGCTTTTCTACGCTGAAGTCCGCCGGCTCATATTTCGTACAGGAGGCTGCTGCTACAAGCAGGCCGAAGCCAATCGTTAGTTTACTAAGTTTATTCATTTGAAAACATAGTTAAATTGGTTAATAGTTCTTTACTTGGCCACTGGAGTAAAGGTTTCCATCGTTACCCCACGATCCCGTAACACCAAAGTATCGGTAGACGTGACTTTCATGTCGGTGAGGTTGATTTCATAGTTCAGGTAGATGGCATCACGATCTTTACTGCCCCAACTATTCTTTTCGCCTCTTTTTACAAATTTTCCATTTCCACTTGCGGTAAAGCCATTGGTGACAGAGGATACCGAGCAATTACCGGCATCATCAAAAGTGAGGAGCAGCGTGCAATTGATATTCGTTCCGTTTGGAGCCTTGTACACAAGAGGAAATTCAACTTCCTTCATCGACCGGGTCGATAACTTATTCACCTCATCATCTTCTACAAACGGTTTATGCCGGATGTTGGTTTGCGCGACACTGCCGCTGATGACATCCTTACCCCTACGCAGGTAATTGCCGTGCCAGGGATTCACATATTTAACAGCATAGAGAATAAAATCCTTGCCGGCCAGAATGGAATCGACATTTCCCTTACTGGACATGCGAACGGGAAGAACGTATGTATTTTTAATCGACAGTGGATCATTAAAAAAGGCATCGGTCAGTTGAACCTCTACGCCTCCGGTCAGGCTGCCCTCCGGGATTACAATCTGATTGGATGCCAGTGAATAGTAATTGGCAGGCATCGCCTTAATTTCAGCACCGGTAGGACCAAATTTTAGCCCATTTCCCAGTAAGGCATTATCCACGGAAATGCCTATGGTCACGTCTTTTTTGCTGTAATAAACGCCACCGGTGGTTGCCATGATCTTGCACTTCTTCTGGTTATCCAGCTGGGTGTCAAAAATGTCTTCGCCAAAAGTAATCGTCCGCACCGGGTACTGGTAGGCAAAATACACGGTCTGATATCCATAGTCGGGAAACTCAATCTTCTTATTACAAGAGGCCAGTACTCCTATTAGTAGTGCTGGTAAAAGAAACTTCTTCATAAGTTCATTTTTCAATGATGCATTAATAGAATTCAAAAACATTAAGTGATCCATAGTTAACGCCAACCCCGGTTTTGCTGTAAAGCCGGAAACTTCAATAGCTCGCTGTAGGGAACCGGGCCATAGATCATATGGCTTTGGAACACCCTTTCTTCAACAGGAATGAGGTTGTAATTTCCATTCTGGATGCTTACCCCTTTTGCGGGCTCTGTCAGGCTCTCTTTCCATCGGCGCAGATCCCAGAAGCGAAAGCCTTCAAAGCAAAGCTCCAGGCGGCGCTCGTTGCGGATCAAAGCCCTCATGGCCTCTTTACTCGCGCGGGCAGCTTCCAGGTGAGGATCGCCATTGGTGGTGCCTACTCCCGCCCTGGTGCGGATGGCTTTGATGACATCGTAAGCCGAAAAACCATTCGTGCCGGCACCTGAAGGACCCCAGGCCTCATTAGCAGCTTCCGCATAAATCAGTAACACTTCCGTATACCGGATATGGGGTTTGTAATGCCGCTGGTTATTAGCGGAGGAAGGATTCAGGTTCACATCCTGGCGCAGCAGCTTACGGAGGTAATAGCCTGTCCGCGTAGAGGTCTCCACCCTGTTCAGGGCATCATTGGTGGTACCATCAGCGGCCGTGTTGATTACGGTGTTGTTAGGTCCGGCCGTACCTCCGTTAACCAGAATAAAGGTCTTTAAGCGGGGATCCCGGTTGTTGTAGGGTGCCTTTGGGTCGTAACCGCTGGCAGGATCCGAGATAGGCAAACCGTTGGCCATAGGGAAGGCATCTACGAGGTTTTGTGTGGGATTGATTCGTCCGCTGCCAAAGAGTGTAGGCGGATAGTTTTGTTGCTCCAGGTCACGGTTATCGCCATAATTGTTTCGCCACAGTATCTCCGGCGGATTAGCGCCATCGGCCAAACCAGCAATCTCGGAACTGTTGGCGTACCAGGTTAGACCATTGGCTGCTAAAGCGCCCAACCCACCTTTGAGCGACAGTACATCGGCTGCATACCGGGCGGCATCAGCCCAGGTGGTGGTATTGCCATTACCTACAGCATAAGCAGGACTGGCTGCCAGCAGTGCAGCCTTTGCCCTTATGGCCTTGGCTATACGAGCCGTCAGGAAACCCCTGAACGCCCGGCCAAACACCCGGTCGTATTGCACTTTGGTAATAGAGCCATATTTGGCCGGAATAGCCGCTGCACTGGAAATATCTTCATAATCCAGGGGAAGCAATTCCTCAGCTTTATCCAGGTCAGCGTAGATCTGCTTCATGCAATCCGCAAAAGAAGCCCTCGGCTTATCAAAATCAGCATCGGTACCCTGTGGTTCCAGGATGATGGGCACACCAAGCAACTCACCACTTTCGGAAACCCCGGCATGTGCCTGCAAGAGGTGGAACATAAACAAAGCTCTTAATCCATAAGCTTCACCTTTTATACGCTTGGCAAAAAGATCGCTGATGGTCTGATCGGTGGTCCATTTCACCTTTTCGGCTTCCACCAGCATCAGGTTGAGGTACTGGATGGCAGAAAAACTATTGGTCCATTGGTTCAGCGGATTGTTATTAGCCGTCCATTGACCGTTGGCAATTTTTAAATACGCATTGTTTTTATCGTTGGTAACAGCATCATCCGTTGCCACATCGTTGAATGACCACGAATTGGTAGGAATGCGGTTATACCCGTTGAGCAGGATGCCAAAAGGAAAACGGGAATCGCTGGGGATGTAGTTTTCTTCATCCAGCTGTCGGTTATTTTCTATAGCGGGCTCAAAGATCTTTTTGCAACCACTCAACATGCAGGCTGCCGCTATGACTATGATAATATTTTTCTTCATTTGATTACTTCTTTAAAAGGTAAACAGCACGTTTAGAACAGGGCCTTAACGCCCAGGTTGTATAACCGGGTTTGTGGAGCACTTCCTACGTTCATCTCCATAAGCTCACGCTCCTGGGAAAGGGTCAGCAGGTTAAATCCGCTGACATAAGCTCCCAATTCCCGTACAAAGCCCTTCTTTTTGAGCGCCCCGGTAAGGTCATAGGAAAGCTGCACCTTCGACAGGTCAAAACGGTTCGTTTTGTACAGCCAGAAGTCTGAATTGCGGAAGTTGTTATCACTGTTAAACGTGGTCAGCCGGGGATACTTGGCAGTATTCTGGGTCTGCTCGGTCCACCGGTCGCGCACCACCGCTGAATACTTATCCTCACCATCCACCCAGAAATAAGAGCTGTTCTTCATACCATAAGCACCAAACCTTCCAATTGCCAGGGCAAAAAAGCTAAGGTTCTTCCATTTCGCTGACAGGTTGATTCCGGAGGTCAACGGGGCTCCGTACCAGCCACCTTTACCCAGGAAAACCTCGTCCCTGGTATCGATGATATTGTCACCATTTTGATCCTTATACTTGAGATCACCGGGTTTAACCGTTCCAAAGGCCGGTTTGGGAGCATTATTGATGTCTTCCTGGTTGTTGAAGAACCCTTCATTTTGAAGTCCCCAGATCGCATCCATTGGCCGGCCCTGCCGGTACTGGTAATCATTTTCCCAAACTTCAGCCCGTTTGGAAGCAGTGGTTTTATAATACGTACCGGTCACACCTAATGACCAATCCACCTGCCCGATCATTTTATTCAGCTGGGCTCTGAAGTCAAAACCCACCCGTTTGTCATCATTATAGTTCACATAAGGTATAAAGGAGGATACAGGCCAACCGGTTGTATAATAGGATGGAAACAACACAGACGCCTGGGTAATATTGCCAGTAAACCGGTTGGTAAAGAACGAACCTTCCACCTCTAGCAGGTTTTTAAAGAAGGTACCTTCCACCCCCACGCTTAGCTCTTCGCGCTTGGGAAAAGTCATGTTCGGATTATCGCCCCTACGTGATTCCGTAGCCTGGATGCCCGTGCCATCTTTCCAACCATACCAGGAACCTGCACCCGTGTAAAAACCCTGGTATAAATAATAGTCGGTTATATCCAGGTCGGTGTGTAAAATGCCTGCTGAGGCGGTTAACTTCAGATCATCAATGACCGAGGAATGGGCCAGGAAGGCCTCTTCGCTGATCCTCCAACCTAGCGATACGGTAGGAGAAAAGGCACGGCGCCCGCCTTCAGGCAGTTTGGGAGAGTGGATCACCGCCCCGCTGAAATCAGCATAGTACTTATGTTTGAAATTATAGCCAGCCTGCAGTCCCAGGTTGGCATTGGTCACCGGGTGATAAACACCGGACTCGGATTGCTGGTAACCATTAGCCAGCAACATGGCGGAAATATTGTGACGGTTGTTGATACTGTTTTCGTAATTGAACCGCCCATTCGCGGCAATCGTCTGACGGTACCAGCTATTGCTCACATTCTGTACACCATCGCTGTTGTCCAGCCCATACACAGTCAGGCTGCTGATCAGATCCTTGCCGGAATAATTGTTCCAGGCGGGTGCATATACAGCATAGCCATTGTTGTAGGAAAGGTTATAGGAGGTGGCATAATCTACAGCAAAGTTGGTATGGAAGGTCAGCCCTTTCAGCAGGTTGCCCAAATTGGCACCTATACCTGTATTGAACTGGAACTGGCGGCTTACGAACCGGTTGTTGCCACCGGCATAGATGGCCGCAAAAGGATTAGTCTGGTCCAGCTGCGTCCCCCCCAGTAAATACTTGCCGTCAATGACGTGGCTGCTGTTCTTCACAAGGAGCTGCGAAAGAGAGTCTTCAGCCTCGATCATATCCAATGGAATAAGTGGTGAGAAACGATAAGGTCTCAGCGTAGCTGCATTGCCCCAGTAATTGGTGTTGACTCCGCGTCCCGAATTGAATATCGCAGCGGCATCCACATTAAAAGTGATGTATTTATTCAGGTCCACATCGATATTTCCCCGGACATTGAACCTTTCGGAACGGTTATTTTTTACCGCTTCCCCAAAATTCAACATGGAGCCGGAACTCTGATAACCAATGTTGGTATAATAACGGGCCACCTCGTTGCCTCCTGATATTTCTGCCGTGGCATCGTAGCGGCTGTACGATTTCTTCAGATAATCGGAAGAATAGTAATCCACGCTGGGATAGCGGTAGGGGTTTTTCCCGGCAGCATGATGATAAATGGTTTCAGCGCTGTATAATTCAGGCAAGCCATCAT
Source organism: Chitinophagaceae bacterium (assembly GCA_036404975.1). Taxonomy (GTDB): domain Bacteria; phylum Bacteroidota; class Bacteroidia; order Chitinophagales; family Chitinophagaceae; genus Flavisolibacter. Next base: position 6,737 of record DASWYM010000252.1, on the reverse strand, counting down.
TGCGGCGCGCCTCGTTGTATAGGGTCATGTACTCGGCCGAACCTAAATACTCAGGGAAAGCTTTGGGCGCATGTACCCCGGTATTTACCCGGACATCGAAGCGGCGATCGCCGGCCTGTCCTCTTTTGGTAGTAATATACACCACACCTTTTGCGGCCCTGCTTCCATAGAGTGCTACAGCACCAACGCCTTTGAGGAAGGATATCTGGTCAATTTCGGTGGGCAGTACGTTGGTTGCTTCGCGCGGAACGCCATCCACCAGCAAAAGATAGCCATTGGCGCCACCCCCCATGCCCCAAAGGCTGTTACCGTTCCAGCCGGCTGCCAGGGCATCCATACCGTCGAGGCTGTAGGTGAAATAGTTTTTCTTCAGCAGGCCCGACACATCAACAGCCGAAACAGCACCTAGTACATCGCGTTTATCCGCCTTGCGAAAGGCAACCTGCACCTCCTTGATATCCTCACCCGGGGCAAGGGTGATCTCCTTTAAGTCGGCCGTCACTTTCACAAACACCGTCTTAAAACCGGGTGCTGTTACCGATAAAGATGCATTAAAGGGCACCTCTATAGAAAAGCGTCCGGCGTCATCCGTGGTAGCTTCATTATCCTTTTCATCTACACTTTTGATGAGGGCACCTGGTATAGGCGTCTTTTGCTCATTTAAAACAGAGCCCGTTATTTTAACTTTCGTGGTTTTCTGTGCATGCAGCGGACCACCAAAAAGCCCGGCAACAACACACACCACCCATATTATTTTAAGATACTTCATTGCATTCTCATTTATTGATTTGCGTTTTGGTAGAGAAAAGCCGGCTTACCAACCCGGGTTTTGACGGAACTCCAGGTACATATTGGCATCCGCGTTCTTCAACGGCAGCCAGTAATGTTTCTCGGAGTACTTGCGTTCCAGTATAACCACTTCACGCAGGTTCACTACCCTATTTTGTTTGGGATCCGTGGTATTAAATGTGCCGGCGCGGTCAAATTCCACTGACTTCTTCAAAGTATACGGGCTTTGAATCAGCAACAGCCAACGGCGGAGGTCATTGAAGCGGTGGCCCTCAAAGGACAGCTCTACAGCCCTTTCGCGCCTTACCTCGCTCATAAAATCATCCAGCGATCCCAGGAACTTGGCCGCCACATGGCCGACACCAGCTCTGTCGCGGATCACATTAATTGCATCGACCGCAGTTTTGCCATAGCCATCAACTTTACCCATGGGCGAATTATATCCCTGTGCAGCAGCTTCGGCATACATTATATACACATCCGCCAAACGCATATATGGCAGGTGGATATTCAGACTTTTATCATAACTGTGGCCATTGTCAAACCGGTTGGCGGTGATGGGAATGAACTTGTACAGCAGGTAACCTGTACGGCTTCCCGTACTAATGTTGCGGTAGCTTCCACCGGTGAACAAATTGGCGTAGCGATTTTTTTCATCCGCAGCCGGCATACTTCCCTGCACACATTTCACCCCGTCAAAAACAATGTCGTTATAGAACCGGGGATCTCGGCCTTTCCAGGGGTAGGATGGATCATAACCGGATTCAACATCCGCCTGGGTGATATCCTTGATCGGTAAGCCATTAGCCATGCCATAATAATCCACATAATTGGCGGTGGGTAAAAACTTCACATCGCCATCCTGTATTTCAGGTGCCGGCTGGTATTGTTTACTGGTCCCCCAGTTGGAGCTGTTGGCACCAAAGTATGGCCCGCGGAAGATAGCTTCGGTGGCACCAGGCATGGCCCAGTTTTGTCCGTTGGTATAAAAATTGGTGTAGTACTTCGAAAATTCCACCAGCTTATGAGGGGCTTCTCCACTTTCACAAAGCTGCAGTAACTCGGCAAAGGCCGCGGCTGCTTTTTTGCAATACTCTTCATTATAGGTTTTGTTGCCTTTCGATTCAAAATTCATCAAAGGGCTGCCAGCCCACAGGTAGTTCTTACCCAGATAGCCTAACGCCATGATTTTATTGATGCGCAAGTGGTTTTTACCGAGGGTCCTTTTGCCAGCAGTGGTATTGTCCCAGTTGGTGGGCAACAGGTCGGCTGCCTCCCGGAAATCCTTCGCAGCCAGGTCAGCACACTCCTGATACTTAAGGCGGGGCAGGGTTAATTTCTCATCGCCCGGAAGCACTTTATCTATATAAGGAAGTCCCCCGAAATACTGCATAAATTGAAAATGGAACCAGCCACGGAAAAACAATAGTTGGCCCTTGATCAGGTTTTTCTCTTCCTGGGTGGCATCGGTCAGTTTATCCAGGTTTGCCAGGCCCATATTCGCCTTGCGGATCCCGTACCAACCCAACTTCCACATGGACTTGGTAAACCGGTCATCGTTTGTATTCGTGTTGTTTCGGTCCATCCACCCTGCCTGCCAGCCATCAAACTGCGACTGCCAACCCCAGAAATCACCGTTGTCAATTTTTACGACAAAATGAAAATCACGGGCCGTGGATTGTATTTCATCTTCCCCCCAGTTCCAGGAGTTAGTCCAGTAAGCGTTGGTGAAGTCCGGAATACAGTGGTACAGTTCTTCCGTAAAACCCTGGAAATTGGTAAAATTCTTGAAAGCGTCTTCCTCCGACACGATAGACTGCGGTTCCCTGTCGAGGAACTTTTTGCATGAAACCAGCCCTACTGCCATAACCAAAGCGGCAAGGACTATTTTTAAATTATTTCTCATACGACTTTTTTAGAAGGTTATGTTAGCACCCAGGTTGTAACGCTTTACCGTAGGGTAAGCACCTTGCGAGGCCCATCCCGTGCCGGCGAAATTTGATTCGCGGTCATCCGGCATTTTGCTCCATGAATACAGGTTGTTACCGTTGATGTAAATGCGGAAACTGGAAAGATTCATTTTTTGAATAAAGCCACTGTTGATAGTGTAGGCGATTTCTGCATTCTTCAACCGGACATATGAACCGTCATACATGTACTGCGTCCCACGGTAATAGCCGGCAGGTGTGGTTAACCAGCGAGGCATAGGCACATCAGCGTTGAAATTATCTTTGGACCAATAGGTACCCTCGTCATAAACGGTGTGGCTCTGAGAAGCAAGGCTATTGAAGACTACTTGCCGGGTAGCGTTGTTTACCGCGTAGAGCTGAACAAAAGCACTAAGGCCTTTCCAATCAAAACCAAACGTAGCGTTGTAGGTGTTTTCCGGCCACGAAGAATAACCGTAGGGTATGTTATCCTGAGCATCAATGACGCCATCGCCATTGTAATCAACAATGTAATAGTTACCCGGTAACTTAAAGCGGTCATTGGTGTTGTGCACCGTGCTGGCATAAAGCTCATCCCAGGTATTGTATTGGCCCTGGCTTACATAGGAGTAGGTCTGGCCAATGGGCTTGCCTTCTGTTTTCTGATAATCTGGCAACAGCGCCGGGTTATCGGCCTCAATGATCTTGTTTTCGGTATGAGTCATGTTCAGATCCGACCACACGCGCAATTTCTTCGAAAAGTTTTTGTTGAAATGAAGTTCCAACTCATAACCTTTCGAATTTACCTTACCCAGGTTAGCCACAGGCGGCGTGGTACCGTAGTAAGGAGGAAGCACCCTGTTGGTCAACAGGATATCCCTGCGTTTGTCCTGGAAAACATCGGCTTTAACGCCAATCATTCCTTTGAACAGTTCAATGTCTGTTCCCAGGTTCAGTTTCTCAGCCCTTTCCCAGCGAATGTTTGGATTACCCACTGAAGTTTCCCTATACCAGTTGTAAGGACTCCGTTCCGCAGCTTCGCCAGTTACACCCATACGGGAGGCAGGAGGGTTACCCCCGTAAGCCCACGAGGTCATGTAGAGCCACCGGCCCCCGGCTCCGTCGTCGCCTGTTTGCCCGTACGAAGCACGCAATTTTAGAAGGTTGATAAAAGAAAGGGACTTCATAAACTTCTCACTGGAAACAATCCAGTTCACTCCACCCGAGGAAAAGAAAGCAAAACGGTAATCGGGTCCGAATTTTTCAGAACCGTTGTAAGCTCCATTATATTCTGCGGTGAACTTGTTATTATAATTATAGGTGGTACGGAATACCCAGTCTTCACGGTAGCTGGGCACCTGGCTTCCATTGGCCAGTATATTGCGGTTCAGCAATCCCATGGCTGTAAGGTTATGCTTCCTTGCTATGGATTTAGCATAGTTCAGTTGCAACTGGTAAAAGGTCCTGCGCTGGTTCCCACCTACGCTACCGGCAGCAGGCGCCCATTTGATGCCTTCCTGGAAATCAAAATTGGTCACGCCGTCAAAAGCCTGCTTGTAAATTACAGCTCCTGTTTCGGGATCTATCCACTTACGTTGCGTGTCATTATACAAGTCATTCACACCCCGGTCTCTTTCTACAAATGTGTTGTCCATGGACAGGGTACCCGAAAACCGCAGATCCCTTATCAGCTTATTCAGGTCTTGCTCCAGTACGAAATCAGTAGTTAAACGGGTCGTGGTCTGGTATTGAATGCCACCAATGGCCAGACTCCTGGCCGAGTTTTCAGCCCGGCCTTCACTGGGAGCATAGTAGCCCCAAGAACCATCAGAATATACGGGCATAAACACATCGGGCGCCGTGGTGTAGGCATCGAGCCAGGGACCATACTGGTTACCTGTGAACCCCCACGGGCTTTTCCTGGCTCCGTAAGAACCGGAGAGATTGGTTTTGAAAAGTGTGGAGTTGGTAAGCTGAAAATCAAGGTTGCTGCGTACGTTCAACCGGTTAAAACCAAAGCCTGGCTGATAGCCCCTCTTATTATCATACACTTTGAAAAGATCACCTTCGTTCAGGAAATCCGCACTGGTAAAATACTTGACAAACGGGGTACCGCCACTGATATTGAGGTTGGCGTTATAAGACATGGCGTGATCGTTAAACAGGGCATCGGCCCAGTCTACGTTCGGATAGCGTTCGGCCTCTTCGGGGCTGGCGGGATTGCGGTATTTGTTCAGCATTTCCTGTGGCAGGTAATCATTCCAACTGCTGGGGCTCATGGCCAGTTCATACTCGATGGCTTCGTTGCGGATCCGCAGGGCATCATAAGAATCATATTTCCCGGGCAACTTGGAAGGCCGCTTCATGACCGTGTTCACAGTGCCCCGTATCGAAGCCTTACCAACCTGACCGCGCTTAGTAGTGATCAGGATCACACCATTAGCACCCCTGGAACCAAAAACAGCCGTTGCTGAAGCATCTTTCAACACGGAAATCGTTTCTACAGAACTAATGTCGACACTGGTCATCGGGCGTTCCACACCATCTACCAACACCAGTGGATCGGAGTTATTCCACGAACTACGACCCCGGATAATGATCAAAGGGTCTTCTTCCCCCGGCAAGCCCGTACTTTGGGCTGTTATTAAACCCGGTACATTACCGGTCAAAGCGGCCCCGATGTTGGAAACACCTCCAGCGCGCTCCAGCACTTTACCCGTTGTTTGGGTAACGGCTGCTACTACACCTTCTTTTTTTTGCCTGCCATAGCCCACCACCACCACCTGCTCCAGCTCCCTGGTTGCAGACACAAGGGTGACATTGATGAGAACCCGCTTACTCACTTTTACTTCCTGGGGGGTATACCCTACCGAAGAAATGACCAGCGTCCCATTGTCAGGGGCGGTAATAACATATGTACCATCAGCATCACTACTTACTCCTTTTTCAGTTCCCTTTACTGTAACGGAAGCCACCAATGGACCGCCTGTGTCGGATATTACTTTGCCTTTAACAACAATAGTGTTTTGGGCAAAAACGGGTAACCCGGTGAAAATGATCATAATAATAAATAAAGCTATGGCCCCCCAATTTCCTGAAGGAGGCTTAAACATGATAGAGTCATGCCGCAAACGTTGAGTAACCGAAAGATTCATAAGCGCTGATTTTGACGGTTGTGATTAAAATAATTAGGCAATATTGAAAACGTGAGAATAGAAAAGTTGAAAAGAAAGGACGTATACCCTGAATCTTTTACAGATAAAAATGGAGTTCTCATGAGCAATCGATTTAAGCAAGCTGTTTAGAATCGCGATATCATTCATTGTAAGCCCTTACATTAAGTATAAACAGGAAACCCAAAAGTCAATACAATAACCTGCTGATAAAAAAGCACACTTTACCTGTCCGGTCGTGCCATATTACCATCCAGCAGTACATATCGGGTACCAGTCTATCGTTCTTTTAGGAATAACCGGATACAGTCATCCAGCTTTCCCAAGGTGACAACTGACAAATTTTCAGGGAATCGAATGAGACACAGGCTGACTCAAATAAGAGCAACAAATTAGAAGCAAGCAGCTACACATATAGTTTTATTTAAAGGTTATCGGACAGCTACCAGTTCAGGGGCAGGCGTTCCGTTAAAAGCAATCAATGTTTATTTTTAGGTTATAATAATTAAACACCTAGGTCATATAAGGATACTTTTGTTGCTAAGGCTCCTCCCCTGTTTCCTTCAAGCACTACCCCCACCCAAAAGACCTGTAAGAGTTGTTCATTTGGTCAACATGGATCTGGATCCATGCTTTTTTATTAGATTAGGGCAGAACATCATCTTCATCCAGTACTAAAGTAATCAGGACCTAAAAGGAGATATGGCTCATTTGTTAAAACTTATGGAACAAATGTTTTTCTTCTAATAAAAACTTTGGTCGCCAATAAATTCTGGGGCACCGGGCTCAGGATTGTATCCCTAAAAAGGAAAAGAGGCATCCGGATGCCTCCCCAACTACACACCAA
>DASWYM010000251.1:0-8078 GCA_036404975.1 Chitinophagaceae bacterium | reverse complement strand
CGTCTTTGCCTCTATCATCGGCATCTCGGCGCCCTCGTTCTTTATGGGCATCATCATCGCCTATGTCTTTGGCTTTTTGTGGAGCGACTGGACGGGCCTGCATATTACGGGATCCTGGTTCGATATAGACACGGCAACAGGCGAGAAGCGCCTCACCCTGCAAAACCTCATCCTGCCGGCCGTGACGCTGGGCATCCGTCCGCTGGCCATCATTACCCAGCTTACCCGTAGCGCCATGCTCGACGTGCTGGACCAGGACTATATCCGCACCGCCTACGCCAAAGGACTGAGCAAAAAGGCGGTGATCTGGAAGCACGGCCTGCGCAATGCCCTCAACCCGGTGGTTACCGCCGTGACCGGCTGGTTTGCCGAGCTGCTGGCCGGGGCTTTCTTTATCGAGTACATCTTTGGCTGGAAGGGCATCGGCAAGGTTACCGTGGATGCCCTCGAAAAGCTCGACTTCCCCGTAGTGATGGGCTCGGTACTCATTTCTGCCACCTTTTTTATCCTCATTAATATCCTGGCCGATATCCTCTACGGTGTCATTGACCCACGGGTGCGTATGTAATTCACAGTGTTCAGAATCAACATTATGTAATTCCTACACAACCGTAAGTGTCCATAATTTATGGAGGAAATCATTGTTTTCGGCAGTGAAAATATCATAACTTTATAGGCAGCCACTTGTTTCATTCGCCACCCATATTTATTTCATCATCCAAAACATTCTTTTATGGAAAGAATAGCAGATGTGCTACGCCTCAAAATTCCACAGTTCAACACCATTGGGCCGGATAGGAATATCATGGATGCCCTGCACCAAATGCGGTGCGAACATGTAGATTACCTGATCATAATGGATGATGACGAGCGTTTTATCGGTATACTGGCCGATCACGACATTGCAGAAAAAGTGTTCCGCTTTAAGGACCTGGAGAATGCCACGGTGCGTGATTTTATGAACACCAACCTGCCGGTAGCCAATGCCGACGACTCCCTGGAATATTGCATGCAACTGATGGAGCGCTATAACGTCTCCTACCTGGTGGTGTACGACCAGTTTGAATTTATGGGCGTAGTTTCCATGAACGACCTGATGAAGCAGGCTTTGACGATGCGGAAGGATACGTTTACCGAGCAGACCGACGAACTGTATGCCTGGATCTATTGAATAACAACTTCATTTATTTCATTACTACCTAAAGCTTCGTTTACACGAAGCTTTATTTTTTCCTTCTGGTAGCTGAGCTCCTGCTTGAGGGGGGCTACATTGGTCGTAATAAACAGCGTGCGGTTGATGATGTGGATCTTATTGGTGTACTTGGCAATGGTCTTGCCCATCACTTTTTCCCATACCTCCTCGATCTGCAGGGCCTGTATATCGCCTTTCAGGCGGCTTCCTTTCAAAAACTGGTTGATGGCATCGCCGATATGGTACTGTCCCATTGGGGCAAAGATACTATCTAATAACTATAACTACCGGCCGCCGGTGGAGTACGTGAGACGGGAAAGGGGAGTTGCGAGTTATGAGCTACGAGCTGCGAGAAGAGAACGGCTGTACGCTACACGCTATACGCTGTACGCAGAATCCCTCTAAGCAGTCGCTTTCTGCTGTCAGCCGCTGCTATGGCATGGACTATGGTCTATACACCCCTAAAGCTGTATTAACTGGAAAGGCTTCCCCAGCTTTTGCAGCTGCTTTTCCAGGCGCTCGCAGCTGGTATCGGTGATAAAGATCTGCCCCTCGTTATCGGAGCACACCCGCATCAGCAGGTTGCTTATGCGCTCTTCGTCCAGCTTTTCAAACACGTCATCCAGCAGCAGGAAGGGGGAGAGCCGCTTTTCTTTTTTGATCACGTCGGTCTCGGCGAGCTTCAGGGCAAAGAGCAGGCTTTTGCGCTGCCCCTGCGAGGCAATGCTTTTAAAGGACTGCTGTCCCAGGTTAAAGATGAGGTCGTCGCGGTGCACCCCCGACGAGGTGCGCTGTATCACGAGGTCCTTCTGTCGGTTATACTCCAGCAATTCTTTCATGGAGTTCTGCGCCACTTCACTTTCATAGATCAGGGTCACCGGTTCGTACTGTTGGGCTATTTCGTTGTACAGCTGCTTTACCTCGGGCAGAAAGTAGAGCAGGAACTCGCTGCGCTTCTTGTACAGGGCATCGCCCTCCACCGACAACTGGTCGTCGAGGATGTCGAGCACCGACAGGTCCTTGCTCCCAAAGGTTTCGTTGTAGTTGCGCAGAAAGGAATTGCGCTGCTGCAGGATCTTCGTATAGTTGATCAGGTGTTGCAGGTAGGCGCTATCAAGCTGCGACAGCAGGGTGTCGATGAACTTGCGCCGGTCTTCACTGATACCGATAATGAGCTGCACATCGTCGGGGGCGATCACCACGCAGGGATAGCGACCGATGTGCCTGGAAAAGCGGGTGTAGGCTTCATCGTTGACCGAGAACTCCTTTTTGCCGGTTTCCCGCAGCACGGCTACGGCTTTCTCCGCATGGCCTTTCAGGGTAAAATGCCCTTCGAGACGGAAGCCCTGGTGGCCGTGCTGGGTCACCAGGCTGTCCTGGCGGGTAAAATAGCTTTTAGTAAAACAGAGGTAGTGCACGGCATCCAGCAGGTTGGTCTTGCCCATGCCGTTGCGCCCGCAGATGCCCACCAGGGGTGCGGTAAACCGAAACTGCTGGTCAAAGTAGTTTTTAAACTGGAACAGTGATATGGTATTGAGTTGCAGATCCAAGCGTAAATAAATCCCGGTTAACTTTTCCTGTCCTTAAATAGGACATCCTGGGCGTAAAGATAGGGCGGGCCGCTGAGCGCTGTGCTAAAGGAGCGTAGTTTTTGACCGGCAACATCACCGGAGTAAGGATTCATTGAAACGAAGGCGGAGCCAGGCTGTTTCCAGGGGCCGATTAATGGCCGCACCTGTTTACTTACCGCAAATACCAGGGTTATCCCGACCCAACATCGCACTAACAGCCTCCAAAAAGCGACCATTTTCCAACATTATTGCCACCATATGGCGACGATATTGCGACTCTTTAAAGGGTCGCCATATGGTGGCAATATCGTGGCGATATGGTCGCCATATGGTGGCAATATCCTCCCTTTTGGCAGGCTGTAACCGGGGAGTAGAGATAGGGTCTCCAGCAGGTTGAAGGCGTAAAAGACTCTTTAAACCCCAGGGTGTCACCGGAAGCGAAAAGGGGGAGGCAGGGGGCGTCGGCCTGAGAATGAAAGCGTTAAAGTGGGGAATTCTGAGAAAAGAGGGCATTGTTAGCCTATAAACTGTTAATTGAATCCCTTATTTTTGCCCCTCAAATTTGAAGCCTTGGCGACTAAATTTTCAAAAGAGACCTATTTATATTGGTACGAACTAATGCAGCTCATTCGCCAGTTTGAGCTGATGGCTGAAGAGAAATACAAGATGGAAGGTAAGATCCGCGGCTTTTTCCATGCCTATGTAGGGCAGGAGGCTATTGCTGCGGGTTGTATGACTGCTACCCGTCCCGAAGATGCTTTTATCACGGCGTACCGCGATCACGGCCTGGCGATTGCCAAGGGCGTGTCGGTAAATTCCTGCATGGCCGAACTCTATGGCAAGGCCACGGGTTGCGCTAAAGGAAAGGGTGGTAGCATGCACTTCTTTGGTAAGGACGTTAACTTCTATGGTGGCCACGGCATCGTGGGTGCCCAGATCGGTACCGGTGCCGGCATCGCGTTTGCCGAGCAATACCGCGGTACGGACAATGTGTGCCTGACTTTCTTTGGCGACGGCGCTGCCCGCCAGGGAATGCTGCACGAGACTTTTAACATGGCGATGAACTGGAAGCTGCCGGTGATCTTCATCTGCGAGAACAACAACTACGCGATGGGGACCTCGGTTCAGCGTACCTCCAACGTAATCGACATCTATAAGCTGGCCGATGCCTACGACATGCCCTCTGATTCGATCGATGGCATGACCGCCGAGTCGGTACACGAAGGCGTTTCCCGCGCTGTGAAGCGCGCCCGCGAAAAAGGCGGCCCGACCCTGCTGGAGATCAAGACCTACCGCTACAAGGGACACTCCATCAGTGACCCCCAGAAGTACCGGACCAAAGAAGAAGTAGAAGAATACAAAGTGAAGGATCCCATTGCTGCATTGCTCCAGAATATCCAGAACAATAAATTAGTATCCGAAGAAGAGATCAACGCGATTAACAAGAGAGTGGACGAAGCCGTAGCCGAAAGCGTGCGCTTTGCAGAAGAATCACCATGGCCATCAGACGATGAAGTACTGAAGGATATTTATGTAGATCCCAATTACCCGTTCATCGTTGACTAAAACATCCACCTTTCTTTTAAAATAACAATCTAATGGCTGAAACTAAACAAGTGCACCACCCACGAACTGAAAATGTAGAGGTCGTTGACCGTGCAAAAGACTTCTGGTCGCAGAACAACAAGATCATTACTATTGTGGGTCTTGCTGTCATCCTGCTGGGTGGCGGCTGGCTGGCCTACAAGAACTTTGTGAAAGAGCCCCAGGAGCAAAAAGCTGCTGATGCGATCTTCAAGGCTGAAGAGTTCTTCAAAATGGATTCGCTGCAGCAGGCCCTCAACGGCGATGCTATGAACCCGGGCTTTCTGAAGGTGGCTGAAAAGTACGGCAGCACCAAAGCAGGCAACCTGGCCCACTACTATGCCGGCGCTATTTACCTGCAATTGGGCGACGCCGCTAAGGCTGCCACGCACCTGAAGGAGTTCGATACCGATGCTCCCCAGATCCAGGCCCGCGCCTACAAGCTGCTGGGTGATGCCTATGCCGAGCAGGGCAAGAACAGCGACGCGCTGAGCAACTACAAGAAAGCCGCTCATCACTTTGAAGAAGACGAGCCCAATTCTTCCGACTACCTGTTCCTGGCCGCTTACTTTGCCGACCGCGTAGTAAAAGACCAAAAGCAGGCGATCGAGCTGTTTAAAGAACTGAAAGCAAAATACCCCAAGACCGAAAGAGGATTTGAAGCTGATAAATACCTGGCTCAGTTGGGGGTGTATGAATAATTATGGCAGACGTAAGTAACAGTAAACTATTTGAACAAGTAGAGGGCATCCACCAGTTGAAGGATGCCCTTGTTGTTTTGGTGAAGACCGAATGGAACAGCGCCATCGTAGACGAGCTGGAGGCGGGCGTGCACCGGATCCTGCACGAGCAAGGCATCCATACCCTTACCCTGGTGGTGCCGGGCGCCGTGGAGATCCCCTTTGCCGTGCAGCATTACTGGCATACCGCTAAAAAGAAGCACGAGCCTTTGGCCTTTATTACCCTGGGTTGCGTGGTCCGGGGCGATACCCCGCACTTTGAATATGTGTGCCAGTCGGTGACCAATGGAGTGACCACCCTGAACACGACGCTTCCCGTGCCGGTGATCTTTGGCGTACTTACCGTTAATACCGAGGAGCAGGCCCGCGAGCGCATCGGGGGCAGGCACGGGCACAAGGGTGAAGAGGCCGCTATTACGGCCATAAAGATGATGCTATTAAGCCACCAGCTGAAAAAAGGATAGTATGAAGGTTCAATTGTTTGTACCCTGTTTTGTCGACCAGGTGTACCCTGAAACAGCGTTTAATATGGTGAAGGTGCTGGAGAAAGTGGGCTGCACCGTAACCTATAACCCGAACCAAACCTGCTGCGGGCAACCTGCCTTTAATGCCGGCTTCCAGGACGACGCGCGCGAAGTGTGCACTAAGTTCCTGAAAGACTTCTCGCCCGACAGCATCATTGTCGGCCCCAGCGCCAGCTGTGTGGGTTTTGTACGGAACTATTACGGCAAATTGTTTTCCGACTCGTCGCTGCGTAAGGAAGTGGCAGCTTTGCAAAAGAATATCTTTGAATTCTCCGAGTTCCTGGTGAAGAAGCTGGGCGTAACCGACGTGGGAGCATCGCTGGACGGGGTGGCTACCTACCACGATTCCTGTGCGGGCCTGAGGGAATGCCGCATTAAGAATGAGCCGCGGCAGTTGCTGATGAATGTGCGCGGGCTGGAGCTGAAGGAAATGGAAGACGTGGAGACCTGCTGCGGCTTTGGGGGCACGTTTGCCGTGAAGTACGAAGCTATTTCGGTAGCCATGGGCGAGCAGAAGGTGGAGCACGCTATGGCGACGGAAGCGAACTACCTCATCTCTACCGACCTGTCGTGCCTGATGCACCTGCAGGGCTACATCAACCAGAAGGGCTACAACCTCAAGACCCTGCACCTGGCCGATGTGCTGGCGAACGGGTGGTAGAGCGCATCTTATTGCCACAAAGAATTCAACACAATTACAAACCAATCATTCTTAATCAATATGGCTTACTGGCTCGTCAAGTCGGAACCCTTTAAGTATAGCTGGGAACAATTTGAAAAAGACGGACAGACCTTCTGGGATGGCGTGCGTAACTACGCTGCCCGCAACTTCCTGAAGGAGATGAAAAAAGGCGATGAAGTGCTGTTTTACCACAGCAACGAAGGCCTGGAAATAGTGGGAGTGGCCAAAGTAGTAAAGGAGCATTATCAGGATCCCACTACCGAGGAAGAAGCCTGGGTAGCCGTAGACCTGAAGCCGGTGAAGCGCCTGGTCAGACCGGTAACCCTCAAACAGATCAAAGGGGATAAGCGTTTGGCGGAAATGGCCCTGCTGCGGTTGAGCCGCCTGTCGGTGCAGCCCGTGAAAGAAGAGGAGTGGGCGATCATCATGGAGCTCTCCAAAAACTAGCTTATGCGGATCAAAGGCCTGCAGCTTTTGAGTGATGACCTGGAGGGAACAGCCTCCTTTTACTTCGGGGTGCTGGGATTGGCCATCCTGCATCAATCAGATGAAGAGTTGCAACTGGCGGCAGGGGAGACGGTCCTTAGCTTTCACCGTTCCCAGGGACAAAAGCCGCAGTACCACTTTGCCTTCAATATTCCCTGCAATAAAATAGAAGAAGCCCTTGCCTGGATGCAAGGCAAGGCGCCTATACTGGAGATGGAGCCGGGGCAGGCCATAGCCGATTTCAGTAACTGGAACGCGAAGGCTTTTTACTTCGCCGATAACAATGAAAACGTAGTGGAGTTCATTGCCCGCAACGACCTGCAGAATGCATCATCGGCACCCTTTGATGCATCATCGCTTTTATCGGTCAGCGAGGTCGGCATCGTAAGCGATGACGTGGCCGGACAATGCGCACAGCTCATGGAACAATATGGCATCGGCTATTTTCCCAAACAGCCGCCCTCGTCCCGGTTTGCCGTCCTGGGAGATGATCAGGGACTCTTTATCGTAGTGCCGCACAGCCGGGAGTGGTACCCTACCAAGGTCCTTTCCACGAAGCATTGGCTGAGGGTAGACTTTGAAGCAGCCGGCAGGGGAGCGATTTTGGAGCTATACTCCCGCCCCTGACTTTTATTTTTAATTAACCGCTGTACGAAGGTTACCTTTTGCATTTAACCGTATTTATTAGTGCAGGCCTGCAGATTTCTTCACTTCAAAATCTGCAACATGAAACGAAACAACATGGCTGCTTTGTGGGCAGCCGCACTGGTCTTACTGACCTCTTGCCAGTTATTTACCGGCAAACAGGTTACTCCTGTTAACCCGCTGTTGGGTAATTGGAAAATTGATTCGATTGCCATCGAAGAAGACAGTTCTGTTCTTGGTTATCTTTTGCTGGGTATGTCTATTGATGAAGGCTTGCCGTATGACTTTCAATTCGACAAGGACACCGTAACTTTTTTCAGTAAAGGCGCAGCACCGGCTAAAACTCCTTACACCTATATTGATTCAACCAGGCAATTGATCATACAGGACAAGGATAGGGATACCTATGTGGTCAGGCTTCTTAATGATTCAACCACAGGACTGCAGGGTAATGACAGCAGCGTTATTTTCCTGAAGAAACGGTAATCTCCCTTGTTAACGGGTGCCTTGCTTTTTGCACGGCTTGTGCAATTTGCCCGTTATGTGCATCCCATATAAAAAGTACTGTTTATGAAATATATATTTCCATTAGCCTTCCTGCTAACGGTCACCTCTGTCGGTATAGGTTGCAACCGGCAGGAAGAAGCAGCTGAC
>DASWYM010000250.1:0-4339 GCA_036404975.1 Chitinophagaceae bacterium | reverse complement strand
GTGCTTATTCATTAGTTCTTTGGCATTTCGGATCTATAGCGGATGGGACCAATGCTGCAGACTACAAAGGTCCCGGTGCTGTAGAGAACTCTACTCATCACTCATCACTGATCACTCCTTACTCATTGCCTCAGCGTGCGCAGCGTAATGGAATAACGCGTCTGCCTCACCGGGGCAATACTATGCTGCCACTCGGTGCGCGAAGGCCCTGCCATCACATATAAGGATCGCCGCTGCACGGGAAAGGAAATGACAGATCCCCTGCCCTGCTTTTCCTTCTGGTGCGGGCGCAGCCGGAAGACGGCATCCGACAGCAGCGATAGGCCGGCGATCAGGTCGAAGGGTGGTGCATCGCGGTGCCAGTTGATGACAGAGCCTGGAGGATATTCGGTCACCAGGAGTTCCTGAAAAGCGGCCGGCGGTATGGAGAGGTGCCCTGCCACCTTTTCTATCAGGGGGCGAAAGGCTACGGGTATATCTTGCCCCTTCGACAGTTTCCTCCGCTCAAAGCTCCAGTCCTGCCCGAAAGAAGCCACCTTCCGTTTAGCTTCATAGCCCTGAAAGGTAAAGGTGTGCAGCGTGGTCTTTTGGATTTCTTTGTAAAGCTGCCGTTCCTCAGCTTCTGTAATAAAGCCGGGGATATATTGAAATCCTTCAGGGAAATAGGGCTCTAACGGGAAGAGGGTATTCATGAGCAGGCGTACCTAAGTTGCGTGATTGGCATAAGAAAGCACAAAAACCCCGCAGGGTCTTTGTGCCTGATTGAACGCTTACCTGAAAAAGCGAGTTTACCAGCTGCGCTTCAGCTTCTTTTTCGAAGACAGGAGCACCAGTACGCCTGCGGTGATGGCGGCACCGATGACCAGTTTCCGGGTAAAGGCTGCGCGGTTGTGCTTCCACTCCCAGCCCCAGCCCTTTTCTGCAAAGATGTTGGGAATATGTCCTTTGCCCAGATCTTCAATAATGCCTTCCACCACATTGATCTTGTCAGCCATAATCAAGGGCAGCCAGTGGGCATAGGTGGACTCGCTGTACTTAAAAGCATAGCGGCGCAGCGATCCGCTCAGGCCCGAAGGCGGTGTGGAAGTACCGATAACAGCCGAAAGATTCGGTCGCTCGATAGACTTCAAGACTTCCACGGTGGGTTCCTGCAGCGGCGGGCGCTCCCAGTTGAGGCGCTTATGATCGTCTCCGGTATACTTCTTCATGGGATAAGTGGGCTCGTTCTTCGGGTCGGCATCCACACCCCATCCTTTGATATGCGAATAGTCATTTGTTCTATTTTCCATAATTCTGTTTTTTAGGCCCGGGCTGATGGCGGGATCAGGACAGGCTTGATGCAATTGTCTTTTTTAGCCGAGAAGATGTGGTAAGCATCCGCAACCTCTTCCAGCGGCACGCGGTGCGAGATGATCTCCTTGGGATTGAGGCGTCCTTCCTGGATGTGGTTGATCAGGCGGGGCAGCAGGCGCTTCACCGAAGCCTGGTTGGCACGCAGGGTCAGTCCTTTGTTGACCACGTTGCCTATGGGCACCAGGGTGTCAATGGGACCATAAACCCCCACAATGGAAACGATACCGCCTTTCTTTACCGAGTTGATGGCCCAGTGCAGGGCTGTAGCTGAGCCTCCTGTCATC
The DNA here is from genome assembly GCA_036404975.1 of Chitinophagaceae bacterium. Taxonomy (GTDB): domain Bacteria; phylum Bacteroidota; class Bacteroidia; order Chitinophagales; family Chitinophagaceae; genus Flavisolibacter. The sequence continues at coordinate 2,702 of DASWYM010000250.1, read as the reverse complement.
AGGCCTTTGCGACCCAAAATGGTTTGCATGGTATCCCCTGCGGCTTCGCCGCCAACGGCGTCGATGCACACATCGGCACCCAGGAAGCCGGTTTCCCGCTTCAGGAACACTACGGGGTCGCCAATGGAGCGGAAGTTATAGGCCTCGCATTGCGCATAGTTGCGCACAAACTCAAGGCGATACTCCACATGATCAATAACGATGACGCGACCGGCACCAAAGAGCCAGGCACACTTGGCGGCCATGATCCCTACCGGCCCGGCACCAAATACCACGACCGTGTCGCCGGTCTTGATACCACCCATCTCGGCCGCCTGGTAGCCCGTGGGCACCACGTCGGTGAGCAGTACGGCATCATCGGGATCCATATTGGCGGGGATAACGGTAGGACCTACATCGGCATACGGCACGCGTACGTATTCGGCCTGTCCTCCATCGAAGCCACCGGCGGTATGCGAGTAACCAAAGATGCCGCCCACAGCCGTAGCCTGCGAGTTGGATTCATGGCAGTTGCCAAAAAGTTCCTGCTTACAGAAGGCACACCTTCCGCATGAGATATTGAAGGGGACTAATATATTGTCTCCCACTTTCAGTTTTTGCACCCCGGTACCCACTTCCACCACCTCACCGATGAACTCATGGCCGAAGGTCATGCCCACACGGGTATCGGGAACGATTCCATGGTAGAGGTGCAGGTCGGAGCCGCAGATACAGGAGCGGGTCACGCGCACAATGCAATCCTCGGGATGAAGGATTTCGGGATAAGGCTTTTGTTCGGCGCGTACCCGGAAAGGGCCGCGGAAATTCATTGCTAGCATAAATAACTTCTTTCGTTTTTAATATTTCTAAACCTATACTTTTACTTGAGCCTTTGCTTTTGGTGGCAGGTGTACGGAAGAGATTAAGTACGGCTATGCGTAGTCGTGGCTGTGACCATCGCAGGATTAATAGCAGTATAAAAAATGTGCCAGTAAAATCATGGAAGAGCTTGGTTTACAGGCTTATAGTAAACTGGGCTTTCTCTTCAAACAAGGGGCGGCACCAACATCAAAGATGGGCAGAAGTGGACCGGATTGCTTATATTGAATTCTATTTGCCACTTTAAAAGGAATTATGAAGACCGTATTTATGCTGTTGTTCTTGTGTACGTCAGCACTGGCTGCCACTGCACAAACAAAAGAAACCAAGGCCCCGGAGCCGGACAAGAACAAAAAAGTCCTTATTGTAGAAGCATCCTGCGGACAGTGCCAGCTGAAGCTACCGGGCACTGATTGCGACCTGGCCGTTCGCATAGATGGCAAAGCTTACTTTGTCGACGGCTCCCATATCGATTCGCACGGCGATGCCCACGCCGGTGACGGGTTCTGCAATTCCATTCGCAAAGCCAAAGTACAGGGTGAAGTAGTGGACGGCCGCTTTAAGGCCACCTATTTCCAACTGATGCCCGAAGAGCCCAAAAAGGTGAAAGGTAATTAGCGGCACGGACAACATCAGCGGACGATAACGACTCCAGGCATCACCAATCCCTTAGTGCTTTTTCTTATACACCCACACCAAACAAAAATCCCCTCTTTGCAGAGGGGACAAGGTTGTATCAGGCGTTCGATGAATGGCTTGTGCTGTCTTTCATCAAGTACGGTCGCCTTTTCACAGGATTGGACAGGTTTTCAAAGTACAGGATCTAAACGGGCCTTCTCAGGAATTGGATTAAAAAAAGAGAAGTTGACTGATATTGGATTTATCCTTTGGCTTTTCGTAGGATTGGATAAAATCTTTCTGGACGGATCTGGTTTTTGATATTGGATGGATTGAACGATCAATCAACTTCTGATACAAACTTACGGCAACAAGCCTTTGCAGTCAATGGCAGAAATGCCCTAATTTTCGCTTATGGTAAATACTTAGTCCATCGTACATCCACCACATTTATGGCGTATTATTACTAAAACGCGAAAGAATAGAGAGGAAAATGAGGATGAATAGAACAAGGACCGTGATAAGAGCCTGCCTTATCTTCTTCCAACAGGTAACAGTTAAAAATAAAAAAGCTGCCGGGAGCAGCATCTGTGAAATCCTTCTATAATCCTTCAATCAGCGATATAAAAAAAGGGCCAAGATAGAAATCTAGCCCCGTTTTAAAATCCAATATCCTATGAAAAACCGAGGTGAAAGTAACAGGTATTTAGTTACCGTGCAATAGGAAAACTACTATTTCTTCAACTATTTTTTATTTGTGCTACCCTTAGCAACTTCCCCGGCTAAAAGGTGAAACAAAACGACTTAAATTAATACAATAAACAGGAATTAATGGGACTATAAAGTCGCCGGCATAATCCACGCCACATAAAACCATACAAGCGTGGAAGCAAAAAGCAAGGAATCGAAGCGATCGAGGAAACCGCCATGACCAGGCATGATGGCCCCACTATCCTTCACACCGGCCATACGCTTCAGCTTGCTTTCGAACAGATCGCCATAGGTACCGGCAACGGCCGCCAGGGCAGCAATGACGGCAGCATGTACTACCGGTAGCCGGCCGGTAAAATAAGCGATGAGCGAAATAACCACGATGGCCAGGATAATGCCGCCCAGGGTTCCCTCCCAGGTCTTCTTGGGGGAAATTGGCGACAGGGGTGTTTTACCAATGAGCGACCCTACCACGTATGCCATGGTGTCGTTGATCCACAGCGTAAAAATAATAG